>CANKEA010000037.1 GCA_947480815.1 Caulobacterales bacterium
TAAGGCTTGCTTAGGCCTCATGTGCGAGCCTTTGCGGCGGTGTAGAGGGCGACGGCCGCCGCGGCGGATACGTTCAGGCTCTCCATATTCTGAGCAAGGCTGATCCGTGCCAGGGCATCGCAGCGTTCCGATACCAGGCGTCGAAGCCCTTCGCCTTCCGATCCCAGCACCAGCACTACCGGTCCGCCATCTAATATCGCATCAAGCTCCGCCGCAGATTCACCCGCGAGGCCGATGCTGCGCCAGCCTAGATCAGACAGGTCATCCAGTGCCCGCGAAAGGTTCACGACCCGGGCGTGGGGGCAGCGTTCGATTCCCCCGGCCGCCGCCTTGGCCAGGGCGCCGGTTAGGGCGGGTGCGTGTCTATCCTGCATCACTATCCCGCGCGCGCCGAAGGCGGCAGCGGAGCGAAATATGGCTCCGATGTTCTGCGGATCGGTGATCTGGTCCAGCATCAGAATCACACCCTCTGGAGTGGCGGCCAGCTCAGCCAGATCGAGGCCCTCTAACGGCTCGGCCTTCATCGCCAGGCCCTGATGGGTCGCTCCGGCGGGCAATAAACGGGCAATTTCGCCGTTTTCCTGGGTCTCGACCGCGACATTAATATTGAGCCGGCGCAGCAAGGCGGTAACGCTTTTTCCCCTTTCGGGATTCGCTAGCAACCGTTGTGGGGCGGGGCGAGCTGGGTTTACCAGGGCTGCTTCTACGGCGTGAATGCCCCAGATCCAATCCTTTGCCGCGCTATCAGAGGGGCGCAAACCCCTGTTTTTATGGCTGGAATGTGGAGAATCTGACTTTGACCTCCAGGTGGGTTTGCGGTCGTTGCTTCTGCTGGATGAGGACACTATAAGACGCGCTCCGATTTGGGGCCCTGTGGTGCCAAGAGGCCTGTGCGTGCAAGGGGGAATGTCCCGAGCGGCAAAGGGGGGGGACTGTAAATCCCCTGGCGTACGCCTTCGCAGGTTCGAGTCCTGCTTCCCCCACCACGCGCGGCCCTTGGCGTTATAAGTTTTCCCAGGCGGGTATAGCACAACGGTAGTGCAGCAGCCTTCCAAGCTGAGGATGCCGGTTCGATTCCGACTACCCGCTCCAAACTCTTTTCTCTAGAAGTCCAACCACTCCAGATCTCGCCCGAAGGTAGACCAAGATGGCCAAGGAAAAGTTCGAACGTAACAAGCCGCACTGCAACATCGGCACGATTGGTCACGTTGACCATGGCAAGACGACGCTGACGGCTGCGATCACCATGACCCTGGCCAAGGCCGGCGGCGGCAAGGCGATGAGCTACGCCGATATTGACGCGGCCCCGGAAGAGCGGGCTCGCGGGATCACGATCAACACCGCGCACGTTGAATATGAGACGGCTGCGCGCCACTACGCCCACGTCGACTGCCCAGGGCACGCCGACTATGTGAAGAA
Organism: Caulobacterales bacterium; assembly: GCA_947480815.1. Lineage (GTDB taxonomy): Bacteria > Pseudomonadota > Alphaproteobacteria > Caulobacterales > Caulobacteraceae > Caulobacter. Next base: position 1,420 of record CANKEA010000037.1, read on the forward strand.
CATGATCACCGGTGCGGCGCAGATGGACGGCGCGATCCTGGTGGTGTCGGCCGCTGACGGCCCGATGCCTCAGACCCGCGAGCACATCCTGCTGGCGCGTCAGGTCGGGGTTCCGGCCCTGGTCGTTTACATGAACAAGGTCGACCTGGTGGACGACGAAGAGCTGCTCGAGCTGGTTGAGATGGAAGTGCGTGAACTTCTGTCGTCGTATCAGTTCCCGGGCGATGACATTCCGATCACCAAGGGTTCGGCCAAGGTTGCGCTGGATGGCGGCGACAAAAAGATCGGCGAGGATTCGATCCTGGCGCTGATGGCGACGGTCGATGCCTACATTCCGCAGCCGACCCGTCCGCTGGACTTGCCGTTCCTGATGCCGGTGGAAGACGTGTTCTCTATCTCGGGCCGCGGCACGGTGGTCACGGGCCGTATCGAAAAGGGCATCGTCAAGGTTGGCGAGGAAGTCGAGATTGTCGGCATCCGTCCGGTTCAGAAGACGGTCTGCACGGGCGTGGAAATGTTCCGCAAGCTGCTCGACCAAGGTCAGGCTGGCGACAACGTGGGCGTGCTGCTGCGCGGCACTAAGCGTGAAGACGTTGAGCGTGGCCAGGTGCTCTGCAAGCCGGGTTCCATCACCCCGCACACCAAGTTCATGGCCGAGGCCTATATCCTGACCAAGGAAGAGGGCGGCCGTCACACCCCGTTCTTCACCAACTATCGCCCGCAGTTCTACTTCCGCACCACGGACGTGACCGGCATCATCCACCTTAAGGAAGGTGTTGAGATGATCATGCCCGGCGACAACGCCGAGCTGAACGTCGAGCTGATCACCCCGATCGCCATGGACCAAGGCCTGCGTTTCGCCATCCGCGAAGGCGGCCGTACCGTCGGCGCCGGCGTCGTGGCCAAGATCCTCGAGTAGGGTTTTTCCACACCCATGACTGAAATGACCCCGGAGCGATCCGGGGTCTTTTTATTTGGCGGTGCGATCTGCAAAAAGGGTCGAAAGCAGCGCCCAGCCTCGCAACAAAAAGCCCGGATCGCTCCGGGCTTTTTGTAGTCTACGGTCATTGCGGATAATCGGCGTTTGCCGCGTCATCCGAACGGCAAAGCAGCAAAGCCGAAATCGAGCGGCCGGCGGCTGCGCTGCGCTGTGGTCGGGATGACGGCCTTAGAGGGCTCTACTCCGCCGCCTTGGCCAGCACCGGCATGACCGATTTTGGATCTTCCTTGGTCGTTACGAAGCGGGCGAACTTGGGTTTCACCCAGGCCTCAAAGGCGTCGACGATCTCATAGACCACCGGCACAATAACCAGGGACAGCACGGTCGAGCTGATCAGCCCGCCGATCACCGCTACGGCCATAGGTTGGCGGAATTCCGAACCACTGCCCAGGCCAAGCGCCGTGGGGGCCATGCCAGCCATCATGGCCAGGGTGGTCATAACAATCGGACGGGCCCGTTCGCGGCAGGCTTCCAGGATAGCGTCGCGGCGGGTCATGCCTTCGCGCTCGCGCTCGATCGCGTATTCGACCAATAGGATCGAGTTCTTCGCCGCCAGCCCCATCAGCATCAGGAAACCGATCAGCGACGGCAGGCTGAGCGACTGCCGCGTGATCAGCAGGGCCAGCATGGCACCACCGATGGCCAGGGGAAGTGCCGACAGGATGGTGATCGGCTTGAAGAAGCTCTGGAACAGCAGGACCAGCACCCCGTAGACCAGGAAGATCGCCGCGCCGAGCGCCACGCCAAAGCCGGTGAACAATTCGACAAAGGCTTGCTGATCGCCAGCCGCCGCAGGGGTGACGCCGGCGGGCAGATTCTTCATAGTCGGAAGCTCGCTGATCCCCTTCATGGCGGTACCCAATTGGGCACCGCGGTTGAGATCAGCCTCGATGGTCAGCTGACGCTTGCGTGCGAAGCGGTCGATCTTGGCCGGACCGGCCGCGAAGGTGATATCAGCCACGCTGTCGAGACGGGTGCTCCCGCCATGGGCGGTCGGCACGCGCATGGCGCGCAGGGAATCCAGGTCGCGGGTCTCCGCCCCTGCCAGTCGGACACGGATCGGCACCCGGCGTTCGCCTTGGGTGAGCTTGGCCACATTGGCGTCGATGTCGCCGACCGTCGCCACGCGGGCAATGGCCGCGATGTCGCTCGAGCTTACGCCAAGGCGCGCAGCCTCGTCTGGCTTGGGCCGGATCACGATTTCAGGTCCCGTCGGGGGGGAAGCGGGACGGGGATCGGCAACGACCTTAAGGCCCGTCATCTCTGACTGCAGCTTCTGGGCTGCGGCATCTAGCGCATCGCCGTTGTCGGCGGTCAGGATCTGCTGCACGTCGGAAGAACCCCAGTCGCCCAGCAGATTGACCCGCGCGTCCGGAATGTCGTGCAGGCTGCTACGAACCGCCTGCTTGATCTGGGTCACGGTCAGGGCCCGCTTGGGCTTGAGCACGATCGTAACCGTGGCGTCGGTCACGCCGGCGCTGCCGTTGTTGCCAGCGAAACCCGAGCCGATGTTCGAGCCCACCTGGGCGAAGACATGTTCGGTTTCCGGACGCTGCTGGAACAGGGTGGTGATGCTCTGAACCGTGCGGTCCATGTCCTCGGTGGTCGCGCCTGGAGGGCCCTGGACCTTGAGGTAGAAGTAGTTGTTGTTGCCCGGCGGCTGGAAGGTAGTCGGGATAAGGGGAGCAAGCCCGATCGAGACGATGAAAATCAGACCGCCGATGATGCAGCTGACGATACGGTGGTTGAGCGACCATTCCAGCACGTTGCGATAGTGGCCCTTGAACGCCGGGCGTGGCGAGGGATGGGCGTTAGCCTTGAGGAAATAGGCCGCCAGCAGCGGGGTGAGCAGGCGGGCGACCACCAGGGAGAACAGGACGGCAACAGCGACCGTCAGTCCGAATTCTTTGAAGAATTGGCCAACGGTACCGGGCATAAAGCTGACCGGAAAGAACACTGCCACGATGGTGAAGGTCGTGGCGACCACGGCCAGACCGATCTGGTCGGCACCGTCTAGCGCGGCGTAATAGGGCCGGATTCCGGTCTTGACCCGCTTTTCGATGTTTTCGATTTCGACGATGGCGTCATCAACCAGGATGCCGATGACCAGGGTCAGGGCCAGCAGGGTCACGACGTTTAGGGAGAAGCCCATCACCGCCATAAAGGCGAAGGTGGGGATCAGCGACACGGGCATCGCGATGGCCGTGACCAGGGTTGCACGCCATTCACGCAGGAACAGGAACACCACCAGAGAGGCCAATAACATGCCTTCAAGCAGGGTATGTTTGGTGGCTTCGAAGCTGGCGCGAGTGTCGTCAACGGTCGAGAATACCTTGACGAAAGTGACGCCCGTATTGGCCGCCTTCAGCCGCTCGATTGCCGCCTTGACCTTATTTTCCACTGCAACGTCGCTACTCTCCTTGGTCTTCATGACCTGGAAGGCAACGACGGGCCGGGTATCCAGCCGCGCGAAACCGCGTTCCTCGCCGGCACCGTCGCCGACATCCGCCACATCGGCCAGGCGCACGAAGGATCCGCTCGCGGTCGGGAGGGTTAGGTTACGCAGGTCGTCCAGAGTCTGAGCCGCGCCCAGCACGCGCAGGGTCTGCTCGCGACCGCCAATGCGAACACGGCCCCCAGGGGCATCTACATCGAAACGGCTAAGCGCCGCGTTCAGGGCGGTGGCGGTTAGGCCATGGCTGGCCAGACGGTCGCTCTCGACCGTTACGTTGATCTCGCGATTGACGCCGCCGACGCGGGCGACCTGGGCCACGCCCTTTTCACCTTGCAGGGTGCGGCTGACGGTATCGTCGATGAACCAGGCAAGATCGGTCTGCGACATGGTCGGTGCGGAAACCGCATAGGTCATGATTGGGGCGGAATCGATTTCCAGCCGTTGCACCGTCGGTTCATCGATCTCGCGCGGCAGCTGCGCGCGCGCCTGATCGACCTTGGACCGCACCGCGTCAGTGGCTTTTTGCAGGTCTTCGCCGAGTTCAAACTCGATGGTGGTGGTGGAGGCACCCTGCACCACCGACGATCGGATGGTCTTGACGTTGGAGATGCTGGCCAGGGCATCCTCGATCGGACGCGTGATCTGAGTCTCCATCTCGCCAGGCGCGGCCCCGCTTTGCGTCACCGACACCGACACCGCCGGAAACGAGACATTGGGGAACTGCTTAACCGGGAGGAACAGGTAGCTAACCAGGCCCAGGATCACCAAGGCGATGAACAGCAGGGCGACGGGCGTCGGGTTCTTGATCGCCCATGCCGAAATGCGGATTTGCGACGCGGCCATCAGTTGGCTCCGGTCACGGGGGCTGCCACGGGCCGAACCAGGTTGCCTTCAAGCGCAAAGGCGGCCCCACCCAGTAGAACGCGCATCCCCTCTGCGGGGCCCTGAACCAGTTCGACCCAACCACCGCTGCGTGCGCCGGTGCGGACCGGGATCAGGTGAGTTGTGTTCTTGGCGTCGACGGCCACAACGCTGGCGCCGGCGGTATCGTAGCGCACGGCCGATTCTGGCACCGCCAGGGTCGCCGCGCCGGTGGGGTTGAAGGTGGCCCTGGCAAACCCGCCCGGACGCAGGTCGTTGCGCACGGGCAGACGGACGCGGACGCTAGCCAGTTTTGTCGCCGGATCGATGCGTGGGCTGATCAGGCGAACCTGGCCGTTGACGACCGAGCCGCTGGGCAGTGTGACCTGCACCGACTGGCCAAGACGGACCTTGGACACATCGATCTCATTCATCTGGGCTTCCAGTTCGACCAGACCGTCGCGCGCGATACGGAACCAAACGCCGTTGCCGCCCGCCACTTCACCGGGGCGCACCGTGCGTTCCAAAATGCGGCCGCTGACCGGGGCCGTGATGGTCATACGGGCGTCGCGGGTCTTCATCTCTGCCAGGGCGGCCTTGGCAGCCTGGGCCTGGAAGCGGCGGGTCTCGATCTGTTCCTGGCTCAGTACGCCCGCATTATCGAGGCCGGAAACGCGGTTTGCCTGAGCCTCGGCCTGGGCTGTTTGGGCCGCCTGTTGGTCGATCTGGGCCCGCAGCAAGGTGTCGTCGAGCTGCGCCAGCGGCTGGCCAGCCTTGACCCAGTCGCCCTCGTCCGCGCGCACATAGGCGACGCGATAGCCGGCGAGTTCGGAGCCAACGGCGGCTTCCTCGCGTGGCAGCAGCGATCCCGACGCGGAAACCCCGCCGGCAAGCGCGCGCTTTTGGATCGTGGTCACGGAGACAGTCGGTGCCGAGGCGACCGGATTTTCGGCAACCTCCGTCTTGCCGCAGCTGACCAAGGCGGTGGCGGAAAGCAGCAGGGCCAGGGCTTTTGGGGCGTATCGGGTCATGAATGGGTTTCCGTCTGCGCGGCTTGGGCGCTGGTCTGGGGCGTCTGCGTCGAAGTCCAGCCCCCACCGAGGGCTTTGAAGGCTTGCACGGCGCGCTGTTGCGCATCCGCCTGCGCGCTGGTCAGGGCGCTGCGGGTGGCGCGCCAGCTTTGCTCGGCGGAAAGGGCCTGGGTTAGGTCGTCTACCCCGTCGGCATAGCGCCGGTTGGCGGCATCATAGGCGCGACGGGCGCGGACCTCTCCATCGGTCAGCAGGGCCACGCGACGGCGGTCTGCATCGAGTTGAGTCAAGGCGTTTTCGGCCTCGCCATAGGCGGTCTGCACGGCCTTCTCGTAGGCCAGGGCCGCCTGGTCGACCCGCGCGCCCTGCGCGTCGATCTCGGTCTTAAGCCTCGGCAGATTCATAACCGGTACACTGACGCCCACGCCAAGGGTCCAGGATTTGGTGGTGGTGGTAAATCCAGGGAGTTCCGAGTTGGAATAGCCAAGGCCGGGATTGAGATTGAAGGTCGGGAACAGCGCCTTCTCGTCCAGTTTGAGCCGGCCGGCGGCAGACGCTAGGCGGGCGAAGGCCTCACGCAAATCCGGCCGGCGGGTCAGTAGATCGCCAGGCGTGGTCGCGAGGGGTGCTGGAATGACGACCACAGCGGGCGGCAAGGGCAGGCTCTGTACCGGGTCAGTGCCGCGACCGATCAGGATCAGCAGACTGCGGCGGGCGGCCTGCTGCTGGGCTTCCAGGGCAGTGATCTGGGCCTTGGCCTGCGCCAGGTCTCCGGCGACGCGATCAGCATCTGCGCCGGTGCCGATCCCGACCTTGGCCTTCCGCGTGGCGAGGTCGGCCAGCGCGCCCTGCACGCGCCCGGTCTCCCGGGCGTTGTCGAGCTGCACGTCGAGGGCGCGGAGCTGGAAGTACAACTGCGCGACATTGGCGGCGAGGCTGGCCTTGGCGGCCTCGGAATTGAACCGCACCGCGGCCAGATCTGAATTGGCGGTGCGGATGGCATCGCCCCGGCGGTTAAGGTAGTCGAGTTCCCAACTGATGTTGAAATTGGCGCTAGCGTTGCGGGTGTCACCGCTCTGGGAAAAGCCAGGGAAGGTGAAGCCGGAAACCTCACTGTTCCCTTTTGCGGTCGAGCCGTTGACCTGTCCGCTGGGCAGGATCGCGGTATCGACCAGGCCTCTGCGCGTGGCGATCGCTTCCTGAAGGCGCAGGGTCGCGGTCCGTGCGTCGGGACTGGCCTTAAGCGCCGTTTCCACCAAGGCGGTCAGGGTCGGGTCACTGAAGCTGGCCCACCACGCATCGAGCGGGGCCGGCGTCATGCCGGCGGGTGCGGCCGGGGCCTGGAAGGCGGCAGGCAGGGCGAGGTTCGGCGTGACTCGCGCGCTGGACGCACACCCGGCCGTCAGGGCCGAGCTCGCCAGCACGGCAAGAATTGTCGCGCGATAAGACATGGTCGACCATCCCCTGCGGACCAGCGACCTGGCCGCTACGGGGTACATAGGCACGATTGCGGATTGCGCCATGGTTCGTAGATCACTGTTCACTGAAACTTCACCGTGGCCTTCTGTTTTGTCTCATCTAAGGCCGCGGTGCCGCCGGAGAGGGCATGAAGAGCCGGAATGGCCTGTGCAATGGTGCCGCGGTCTGCCGCGGAAAGTTCGGCTAAGCGGCCAGCCAGCCAATCGGTATCTTGCCGCTTGACGGAGTCGATCATCGCAGTAGCGGCGGGTGCCAGAATCAATCTGACTCGGCGGCGGTCACTGTCGGGGCCTGGCTCGCGCAGGATCAGGCCTGCGGCCTCTAGGCGCTTGACCTGTCCGCTCATGGTCGGCCCCCTGACCCCTGCCTCGGCGGCAAGGCCGGATACCCCGATCCCGGGCGACCTGCGCAGGCAGAATAGGATCATTAGATCGGGATACCCCATGCTTGAAGCCTGCGCGTTTTCCCGACGGATGCGGCGCATCGTGAGAAATAAGGCGCGCAGCAGGCCGTCAGCCAGGGCATTCAGGCTCGGGGCGTGGTCGCTCATGCGAGAGTCCAAAAGGATAGTTCGAAGAGCTAACTATCTTAACCCCCTGACCGAGGTCAAGCGGTGGCGTCATGTTCACCGGGCTCAAAACCATCACCTCAGGTTGGCGCAGATCATAGACATGGTGCGAGCGA
>CANKEA010000038.1 GCA_947480815.1 Caulobacterales bacterium
CGGCCACCAGGCCATGGCCCAGGCTTTCGGCGGACAGGTGATCAAGTCTCCCAAGGGCTTTGGCCTTGGCCGGCACAGCTATCGCGTGGAACACCGCGCCCCCTGGATGGCACAGGGCGGAGAGGCGGTGAGCGTCGCTGTCTCGCACCAGGATCAGGTCGTGGCCTTGCCGCCGGGCACGACCGTGCTGGCAGGCAGTGAATTCACACCCTTTGGCGCGCTCGACTACGGAGACGGCGCGGTCTCGTTCCAGCAGCATCCCGAATTCGACACCCCCTTCGCTAAGGCGCTGGTCGAATTCCGCCGTGGCCGGCCCCTGACCGAGGCACAGGTGGCGACAGCCATGGACTCGTTTGAGACCGCACCCGACGATCGGGCCGTTATGACCGGGTGGATCAGGAGTTTCCTGAACGACTAGGGCGCCCTAGGGCCACTTCACCGCCGGTGGCATCGAACTGAGGATCGACTCGATGTTGCCGCCTGTCTTCAGCCCGAACAGCGTGCCGCGGTCGTAGAGAAGGTTGAATTCAACATAGCGCCCACGCCGGATCAGCTGTTCCTCACGCTCGGCATCGGTCCAGGCCTCGCCCATGCGACCGCGCACGATACGCGGATAAACATCCAGGAAGGCCAGACCGACATCGCGCGTGAAGGCGAAGTCGCGCTCGAAATCGCCGCTATCGTGGTGATCGTAGAATATGCCGCCCGTGCCGCGCGGCTCGTTGCGGTGGGGCAGGAAGAAGTACTCGTCGCACCAGGCCTTATATTTGGCATGCCATGCCGGATCGTGAGCGTCGCAGGCGGCCTGCATCGCTGCATGGAAAGCCACCGCATCGGGCGCGGTCTGGTGGCGGTCGACATCCAGTACTGGCGTCAGGTCGCCGCCGCCGCCGAACCAAGACTTCGCTGTGACGATGAATCGCGTGTTCATGTGCACCGCAGGCACGCGCGGGTTGACCATGTGCGCGATCAGGCTAACGCCCGTGGCGAAAAAACGTGGGTCCTGTTCGGCGCCGGGCATGGACTTGGCCATTTCCGGCGTAAACCTGCCGAACACGGTGGAGGTATGCACCCCCACCTTTTCGAACAGCCGTCCGTGCATCATCGACATCAAACCGCCGCCGCCGGCCTCGCGAACCCATAGCTTGCGTTCAAAACGCCCGGCCGGTTCCGGATAGAGCGCTGCGGGGGCTTCGTCCTCCAGGGACTCGAACGCGGCGACGAGGCGGTCGCGCAGGGTTGCGAACCAGACGGACGCCTGGGTCTTGCGCTGTTCGAGTTGCTCATCTTCGATCATACGGGCGCTTTGGCGGAGGCTGACGGGGCTGTCAAATTGCGGTAAATCGGGCTGCGGCTGTTTGACACGCCTGCCGACAGGGGCCAGACGGACCACGGATGAGCGAAAATACCAAGCCTGCGGCACCACAAAACCTGTTCCGGGACGCGATGAGCCGGTTCGCCAGTGGTGTGACCTTGGTCACGACCCGAGCGGCAGATGGCCGACCCTTTGGCTATACCGCCTCGAGTTTCGCTTCGCTTTCCCTCGATCCGCCCCTGATCCTTGTCTGTATGGGTAACAGATCCACGGCCTATCCTGTGTTCCTGCAGGCCACCCATTTCGCCATCAGCGTGCTGAATGAGGCGCAGGCTTCCCTGGCAACGCTTTTTTCGACTCGCGGAGCGGATCGATTCGACCATCCGGCAATGTTTGACAGTCCCCATGGTCTTCCAGTGGCTTCCGGTGCCCTGGCGCGGCTCGACTGCGCCCTGGAAACCCTGCATCACGAAGGGGATCACGCCATACTGATCGGCCGGCCGCTTCTTATAGACCTGTCCCCGGGGCGACCGCTGATCCATTATGACCGCGCACTTCGGGGGCTGGATTAGGGGCTATTTCCGCAGGGTTTGTGTGGATTTCCGCAATGCCGGTTGAAAAAGGGCGAGACGCATTCTAAGCGAACGCTCACGAATAGCGCGCATGAGGCGGAAGACCGTCTAGGCGCGCAATGCGCCCGGCGCAGAATCCGGGTGTTAGGGGACTTAGTTAAGTGGGGCCGCGCTGATCAGCGGCGCTTGTGGAAGGTGAACGCAAGGTGTCGAACCTCGCCGTAGGTGCAACGATCGATCCGGGCCACGCGTCCGACGATCCAAGCCGCCGGGACTTTATCCATATCGCCGCCATCGCCGCCGCCGCCGGCGGGGCCGCTTCCGTGGCCTGGCCGTTCATCGACCAGATGAACCCCGCGGCAGATACACTGGCCCTGGCCTCGGTCGAGTTTGACCTGACCAAGGTGATGGAGGGCATGCAGGTCACGATCAAGTGGCGCGGCAAGCCCTTGTTCATCCGTAATCGCAGCGCGGCCGAGATCGCCGCTGCGCAGAAAGACGACAATGCCCCGATGAAGGATCCGGCCAAGGACGCCGATCGCGTCAAGGCGGGCAAGGAACAGTGGCTGATCCTGATCGGCACCTGCACGCACCTCGGTTGCGTACCCACCTTCGGCGGCGGTGACTGGGGCGGCTGGTTCTGTCCCTGCCATGGTTCGCAGTACGATACCGCGGGCCGTATCCGCAAAGGCCCGGCACCGCTGAACCTGGCTCTGCCGGACTACGCCTTCCTTTCCGACACCAAGGTCAAGATCGGCTGACGATGAGCGGACATTCAACATACACGCCGAAAACCGGCCTAACGCGCTGGCTCGATAGCCGCCTGCCCATCCTGCGGCTCGCGCATGACAGCTTTGTGGACTATCCCACGCCGCGAAATCTCAACTATTTCTGGACGTTCGGCGGCATCCTCAGCCTTTGCCTCGGTGTACAGATCATCACCGGCATCGTTCTGGCGATGAACTACACCGCCAATGCGGCCCTCGCCTTCAATAGCGTCGAGCACATCATGCGCGACGTGAACTATGGCTGGTTGATCCGGTACGCCCACGCCAACGGGGCCTCGATGTTCTTCATCGCGGTCTATGTGCACATGCTGCGCGGCCTCTACTACGGCTCGTACAAGGCACCGCGGGAAGTGCTGTGGCTGCTGGGCTGCGTGATCTATCTGCTGATGATGGCCACGGGCTTCCTGGGCTATGTGCTGCCTTGGGGCCAGATGAGCTTCTGGGGTGCGACGGTGATCACCAACCTGTTCAGCGCCCTGCCGCTGGTTGGACCCTCAATCACAACCTGGCTGTGGGGTGGGTTCGCGGTGGATAACCCTACCCTCAATCGCTTCTTCTCGCTGCATTACCTGCTGCCCTTCGTGATTGCGGGCGTTGTGGTGCTGCACGTCTGGGCCCTGCACGTCGTTGGCCAGAACAACCCGACCGGGGTTGAGCCGAAGTCGAAGGCCGATGTCTTGCCCTTCACCCCCTACGCAACGGTCAAGGACGGCTTCGCCATGAGCCTGTTTATGATCATGTTCGCCGTGTTCGTGTTCTATCTGCCCAACAGCTTGGGCCATGCAGACAACTACATTCCGGCTAACCCGATCGTGACACCGGCCCACATCGTCCCCGAATGGTACTTCTTGCCGTTCTACGCGATTCTGCGGGCTGTTCCGGACAAGCTGATGGGCGTTTTGGCCATGTTCGGCGCGATCGCCTGCTTCTTTGCTCTGCCCTGGCTCGATACCTCCAAGGTGCGGTCCATGCGCTATCGCCCGACGGCGCGGCTGTATTTCTGGCTGTTCGTCCTGTCGGCTTGCGTGCTGGGCCTCTGCGGTGCCCGCCTGCCGGACGATCAGGTGATCCCCGGGCTGAAGACCTTCACGCTGATCGACAGCGATCCCAACAGCTTCGTCTGGCTGTCGCGCATCGCCGCCCTGTACTACTTCGCCTACTTCCTTCTGATTACTCCGATCCTCGGCCTGGTCGAAAAGACCTCGCCGGTGCCTGAGACGATCGCTTCCCCCGCGCTCAACGCCAAGAAGGCCTGAGAAAGATGACCCTTAAGCTTCTTTCCAAAGCGGCCGTCCTGGCGGCCTTTGCGGGCCTGCTGAGCTTTGGTGGCGCGGTCATGGCCGCCACCACCGAGGCCGAAGCCCCCAAGACCCAATTCTCGTTCGAAGGCCCGTTCGGCAAGTTCGATCAGGCCCAACTGCAACGGGGTTATAAGGTCTATCGCGAGGTCTGCTCGGCCTGCCACAGCATGAGCCTGGTGGCGTTCCGCAACCTTGGCGATAAGGGCGGGCCGTTCTACGATCCGAAGTACCCGAACTCGAACGACAACCCCGTCGTCAAGGCGATTGCCGCCGACTACATGGTTGACGACATCGATACCGAGACGGGTGACCCGTCCAAGCGCCCGGCCGTCACCGCCGACTATTTGGTGGCCCCGTTCAAGAACGAATACGCCGCCCGCGCCAGCAACGGCGGTGCCCTGCCGCCTGACATGTCGGTTCTGGCCAAGGCGCGCGAGCGTGGTCCGGACTACATCCGGGCCATAGTCAATGGCTACAAGGCGGCTCCGGCTGGCCTGACCGTGGCTCCGGGCAAGTACTACAACCCGTATTTCCCGGGCGATATGAGCTCGTCCTGGAAGGGCGATCCAAACGACGTGCCGGAAGGTGGTGTCATCGGTATGCCGCCGCCGCTCAGGGACGGCTCGGTGACCTTCGACGATGGCACCAAGTCAACGCTGGACCAGCAGGCCACCGACGTCGCGGCCTTCCTGATGTGGGCTGCCGAGCCCAAGCTCAACGAACGTCACCAGTTGGGTGCGGCGGTGCTGATCTATCTGCTGCTGCTCTCCACCCTGCTTTGGTTCAGCTACAAGACGGTATGGAAGCACGAGAGCCACTGAGGCGATCGACGCATTCAGAATTGAAAAGGCCCCAGAGCGATCCGGGGCCTTTTTCTATGGGTCGGAAGCGAGGTCCTAGACCTCGCCCTTAACTCCGCTGGCTCTGTAGAAAAGCTGCAGGGTGCGTAGGCGGGCGAGCGGGGCGGCATCGGCGACGAACGGCTCGTGGCCGGCGCGGTTGAAGGCGTGGCCGGCGTCGTAGAGGTGGATAGGCAGGGCGGGATGGGCCTCACGCACCGCCTCGACCGCATCCATCGGAATGGAATCGTCGCGGCGTCCGTAATGCAGGATCACCGGACAGCGCGGCGTCTCTGACCGCAGCGACAGAATCTGACGGCCATAATAGCTGCTGGCGGCGCTCAGGCCCTCACAGCGACAGGCGGCCATCCAGGCGGCCGCCCCGCCCCAGCAATAGCCCACAGCGAACACAGGGGGCTTTAGGCTGTCGATCACCGCCTGTAGGTCACCTTGCGCCTGGTCCCAGGGCGTGCGTTCCATCAATGCCCGGCCGCGGCCTACGCCAAACGCGTCATAGCTGCCCTCGAAGCCCGGCTTGGCGCGCTCGAACATGGCCGGAGCCATCACCTCATAGCCATCAGCCGCAAAGCCGTCGGCGACGGCACGGATGTGTTCGTTGACGCCGAATATCTCCTGGATGACCACCAGCCCCCCGCGACGCGCGTTACCGGGGGGCACGTGATAGGCGGGAACCTCAAAGCCGTCGAAACGGCTCTTGATGCTGATCATCTCGCCCATCTGTGCTCTCCTCTTCAGGGGTGCGTTTCTTGGCGCAAATCCTCGAGGCTCTAGACGTTGAAGCGGAAGTTCATCACGTCGCCGTCGTGGACGACATAGTCCTTGCCTTCCGAGCGCAGTTTGCCGTTGTCGCGCGCGCCCGCCTCGCCTTTGAACTTTACATAGTCGTCGTAGGCGATGGTCTCGGCGCGGATGAAGCCCTTTTCGAAATCGCCATGGATCACGCCGGCAGCTTGCGGGGCGGTGTCGCCCTTGTGGATAGTCCAGGCCCGCGCCTCCTTGGGCCCGACGGTGAAATAGGTCTGTAGACCGAGCAGGTGATAGGCCTCGCGGATCAGCTTGTTCAGGCCGGGTTCGGTCAGGCCAAGCGTTTCGAGGAATTCGCCGCGCTCGGCAGAGTCCAACATGGCGATCTCGCTCTCGATCTGGGCTGAAATCACCACCGAATCGGCGCCGTCGCGAGTCGCGCGCTCGGCCACTAGCTTTGACATGGCATTGCCGTCTGCGGCGGAGGCCTCGTCGACGTTGGAGACATAGAGCGCCGGCTTGGAGGTCAGCAGCTGAAGCATCTTCCAAGCCTTGTCGTCGTCCTTGGAAATCGTCGCAGCGCGGGCAGGGCGGCCACTGTTCAACTGGTCCAGGGCCAGCTTGACGAGCCGTAGGGTGTTGCCGCTTTCCTTGTCGCCACCCTTGGCGCGTTTCTCCAGGTTGGAGACGCGCTTTTCCAGGCTTTCCATATCGGCCAGCATCAGTTCGGTTTCGATGGTGTCGAGGTCCGACAGCGGATCGATCCTGCCCTCGACGTGGGTGATGTCATCGTCGATGAAGCAGCGGGCCACGAAGGCCACGGCATCGCAGTCGCGGATATTAGCCAGGAACTGGTTGCCCAGACCCTCGCCCTTGCTGGCACCACGCACCAGGCCGGCGATATCGACGAAATTGATCCGGGCCGGAATGATCTCCTTCGACGGGATGATGGTCGCCAAGGTTTCAAGCCGCAGCTCGGGCACCGCCACGTCGCCGGTGTTGGGCTCAATCGTACAGAACGGATAGTTAGCCGCCTGGGCCGCCGCTGTCTGGGTCAGGGCGTTGAACAGGGTCGATTTGCCCACATTGGGCAGGCCGACGATGGCGACTTTGAGGGCCATGACTATCTCTTGGTTGGGGAGCGGGCTGTTTAGCGGATCGAGGCGGTTTAGTCGTCGCGCTTTTTGGGATCGGATTTCTCTGCAGGGGCCAGGCGCAGAACCTCGGCCTGGAATCGTTCGTCCTCACCGGCCGCCAATAAGGGCATGGCGTCGGCAATGGCCTCGGTCAGAGGCTCAACCCAGGCCCGGTCGGCCTTTGAAAAATCGCCCAGCACATAGGGCATGACCAGATCCTTGTCGCCCGGATGGCCGACGCCAAGGCGTGCGCGTCGAAAGTCCGGGCCGATATGCGCGGTCAGCGAGCGCACCCCGTTATTGCCGGCCGCGCCGCCGCCTGTCTTCATGCGCAGGCGGCCGGGGGCCAGGTCGATTTCGTCATGAAACAGCACCACGTCGGTGAGTTTCAGCTTGAAGAACTTCATGGCCTCGGACACCGCCCGGCCACTCTCGTTATAGTAGGTCTGTGGCTTTAGCAGGATCAGCCGCTCCTCTTCGCCGTTCGGCAGCACGATGGTGGCGTCACAGGCGGCGCTCTGAAACTTGCCGCGCCATGGCGAAGCGTTCCATCGACGCGCGATGGCATCCATCGCCATAAAGCCGATGTTGTGGCGGTTCTTCTCGTACTTTGGGCCTGGATTGCCCTGGCCGGCCAGCAGCAGCATGGACGGCGCCCTCGCGCGGAGAGAGGCGATTAGGCCTCGGACGAGGCCTCAGCGGCTTCCGACACCGCCGCGGCGGCCATCTTCAGGGTCGCGATCACGAAATCACGCTCCATGGCCGACTTCACGCCCGCTGGCAGCTTCACTTCCGACATGCGGATGGTGTCGCCCAGATTGTGGCTGGCGAGGTCGATGACCAGTTCTTCCGGGATCTGGTCGGCCGAGCAGGCCAGTTCAACGTCGTGGCGCACGACTTCCAGCGAACCGCCGGCCTTCAGGCCAGGGCTGATTTCGTGGTTCTTGAAGTGCACGGGCACATTGATCTTGATCATTTGGTGCTCATCGACGCGATAGAGGTCGAAATGCATCGCCTCGTCGGTAACGGGGTGGAACTGCACCGATTTGGCGATGACCTGTTGGGTCTCTTCGCCGTGCCTGAGCGTCACCAGGTGGCCCAGCAGTTTGCCGGTGTGGAGGCTCTTGCGGAAATCCTTCGCCGAGACGGCGATGTTCACCGGGGCCAGCTTGCCGCCGTAAAGCACGCCGGGGACCTTGCCCTCGCGGCGGACTTCACGGGCACCGCCGGTGCCGGAGCGGGCGCGGACTTCGACGTTGAGGACAATATCGGCCATGGCGTTGTCTCATAAACGAAAGTTGCCGCGCGTGACGGGTCGCCCGCGCGGCGTGGAAATAGGGTGGGGCTAGATACACAATCAGCCCGGCCGATGCAACGGCGTGGATTCTATGGTGGCTCGTTATTGGCGGCCGTGGTGTCGGGTGACGGGGTCAGGGGCCTGCGGACTGGGCCCTTTTTCTTCACGGTGGCCGTCACGTCTGGCGACGAAAGGGGCAGTGGTTCGACGGGCATGGCCGCGCCGCTGGCCGGTATTCATCAGGATGTGCTGACCCAGGCAGAAGATGTCTTCATAGTTCGGTTTGGCCACCGCAAGGCACTGGTCGAGGTTCAGTTTGGAGAGGTTGAGGCAGTTGTCCGTGCCCGGCTCGGCCATCATGAGCTGGGTGGTGCCGTCGTTGCTTTCCCCCGCCTCACCCAGGGCGGCCAGGGCCGCGACTGCCAGGCCGCGGGTCACCAGGGGGGTGTAGGGCCGGCAACCGGATAGGTGATGCTGCTATCACTGCTCTGCAGGGCACTCACCGGGTCGCGTGGCGACATCATGATTGCAGCGGAAATGCTCTTGGCGCGGGTCAGGCGCTCATCTCGGTCGGGCACATCCGTCTTAGACCAGGCCTGATGCTGCACGTCGTAGGCGGCCTGTTTGACGGCCCTGCCGGCGGCGTAGATCTGGGTTCCGGCTTCGCCAACCTTGGCGATGATGCGGCCCGCGGCGCTATCGGAGCCCTTGAGGCCGACCGCATAGGCCGGATTCTTGTAAAGTTCGGCGATCACCTGCGGTCGCTGCCCTGGGACTGCAACATACAGTCTGACTCCGGCGACGAAGGTGGGATCCTGCAGCGCTAGCATGGCGGCATAGGTTATGGCGTCGCGGCGCAGTTGTTGTGGCTCGA
>CANKEA010000039.1 GCA_947480815.1 Caulobacterales bacterium
ATTTAGCCAGCGCCTGGATGCTGCGCGGTGGCCACCGGGACCACGGCCATGCCGTGGCGCTCGACAGCGACCTGCATGACAGCCACCCCCATCATCACGACAACAATCTGCGGGCCGCCTACCTGCATGTGATGTCTGACGCCGCAGTCTCCGTCCTGGCTATTATCGGGCTGTCGGCGGGACGCGAACTGGGCTGGGTGTGGATGGATCCGGTGATGGGGATCGTCGGTGCTTGCGTCATCGCTCGCTGGTCGGCCCGCCTATTGGGGGTCACGGGCGCGGTGCTGCTCGACGTCAGTCCTGGCCAGGCGCTGACCGAGGTTATTCGGCGACGGATCGAGACCGGCGGCGACCGGATTGCCGACCTGCACGTCTGGCGGGTGGGGCCGGGCCACAACGCCGCCTCCCTGGTGGTGGGCGGGGTAAATGGCCTGCCCCCCAGCGCCTATCGGGCGCGGCTGGAAGGCATCCCCACGCTCAGCCACGTGACCATCGAAGTCGAACCGATAAGCGTTGCCTGATACTGTCGAAGATCAGATCCGCCTGGCGGTTGGCTAGGGCGATCAGGTGTTCCGCGTCCACGGTTTCGTTCGCGGCGAGCCGATAGTTCCAGGCATAGACGCCGCACAGCACATCGATCACCCGATCGACATCGGCGGCCGGGTCGATCTCGCCGCTGTTGATCCCTTCGAGCAAGGCGCGATGGGCGGCGGCCATGGTGCGTGGGCTTGCGCCAAAGGGCACGATCCCGGGCTCCAGGTTTGGCGTGAAGGCGGCGATGATGTGGGCCAGAAACAGCTTGGGATGGCGCATTTCAAAGCGGTAGTGGGCCGCCATGATCGCCTTTATGCGGTCAAGGGCGCTGGTCTGCGTGGCTGCGGCCGCGTCAATCGCCTCGACCAGGCTATCAAGCCGGTCCTGCATGACATGGCTGAGGAGATCGGCCTTTGACGAGAAGGTCCTAAATACGCTGCCCACCGACACCCCGGCGCGCTAAGCGACCAGACGGATCGTCGCGGCCTAGTAGCCAACTTCATCGAAAAGATTGCTCGCGGCGGTAAGAACGCGCTCGCGGGTGCCCTGCTTTTGTATGTCTCTAACGCCCAAGCCTGATCCCCACTCGTTAAAACGGGCCTCATCTGTATCAATACGACGTGGCTAAGCCTCGCCCTGCCGCAAGGGCAGTCTTCGTCGGAACGCCCATAAACTTAACACCGATAAGTTTAATTGTGAACGCCTTGCGCGTATCGGCCGCACTGCGAACTATTCGAAAGTTTTCATTTTTTCCAATGTACCCAGCCTGGAGATGGCATCGCCATCGCGCCCTTGGTCGAGGCTGGGGTTCGTCCTATATTAGGCGAATGGACCTGTTCGACTTCCTGATCCCAATTTCCCTGGCCGCGGTCCTGCTGGCCCTGCTGGCGGGACTTTATGCCCTGTTCCGGGGCGGTGACTTTGGCCGGAGCTATTCAAACAAGTTTATGCGGCTGCGGGTGCTGATGCAGTTTATTGCAATACTGGTGCTGGTATCGGCAGCCTGGTGGCGGTTCCATCACCACGCCTAGAGCCTAACTAGTCTGGCTGCGGCGCAGGCACGATGACCGTCTCGCCCGTCTTGCGGTGGGTGAAGATTTCCAGCGGCACCGGCAGGGCGCAGATGCGGGTGCGCCAATCCCACCACATGCCCTTAGCCTCGCAGCGCTTGGCGGGCCATATCCAGACCAGGTGCAGGGTCCACACCGCCACGCACAGCACGGCGAAGATCCCCAGAAAGACAATTTTTAGTCGGTCGATGAGCCGGTTCATGGCGGCTTTCTTTACGCCAAAGGGCGAGGTTGGCTAGTGCGCTGGGGGTCAAAAAACGGGAGCCGGGCCGCGCTGATCTTGCCAAAGCGACGCAGTGGCGTCATGCGGGGGCGCAACAGAAAGATAAATGAAGGGTACGCCGCCGCCATGAAGGTGCTTGTCCCAGTCAAACGGGTGATCGACTACAACGTCAAGGCGCGGGTTAAGTCTGACCATACCGGCGTCGACCTGGCCAATGTGAAGATGTCGATGAATCCGTTCTGCGAGATCGCCATCGAAGAGGCGGTGCGCCAGCAGGAAAAAGGAACCGTCAGCGAAGTCTTGGCGGTGTCGATCGGCCCGATCCAGGCCCAGGACACCATTCGTACTGCCATGGCCATCGGCGCTGACCGCGGCCTGTTGCTGCAGACCGACGCCGACCCCCAGCCCTTGGCCGTGGCCAAGCTGCTTAAGGCCATTGTCGATGAAGAAAAGCCCGATCTGGTGATCATGGGCAAACAGGCCATCGACGGCGACAACAACGCCGCCGGCCAGATGCTGGCCGCCCTGCTGGATTGGCCGCAAGCCACGTTCGCCAGCAAGATTGAGATCAGCGGCAAGACTGCCACCGTGACGCGTGAAGTCGACGGCGGGCTACAGACCATCGAGGTAACCCTGCCAGCGGTGATCACCGTTGACCTGCGCCTCAATGAGCCGCGTTACGCGTCCTTGCCCAATATCATGAAGGCCAAGAAGAAGCCGCTTGAGGTGCGTGATGCGGCCTCGCTCGGCGTCGACATGGCACCGCGACTCAAGGTCGTGACGGTCACCGAGCCGCCCAAACGCGAAGCCGGGGTCAAGGTGGCCGACGCGGCGGAGTTGGCCGCCAAGTTCAAAGCCGCGGGGTTGCTCTAATGGCCGTTCTTATCATCGCCGACCATGGCGAAGGCGTGCTGCGCGACGCTACCCATAAGACTGTGACCGCCGCCACGCAGATCGGCGGGGAGATCGACATCCTGGTCGCGGGCAAGGGCGTTGACGTGATTGCCGATAGCGCTGCCAAGATTTCCGGCGTGCGCGCGGTCCTGACCGCGGAGAGCGATGCGCTGGGTAAGGGCCTGGCCGAGGCTTTCGCCAGCCTGACGGTTCCACTGATGGCCGGTTACGACGCCCTGCTGGTGTCGGCCACCGCCCAGGGCAAGAATATCGCCCCGCGCATCGCGGCTAAACTGGATGTGGCCCAGATCAGCGACGTGATCGCGGTGGTCACCGCCGACACCTTCGTGCACCCGATCTATGCCGGAAACGCCCTGGAAACAGTGCAGTCGTCAGACCCAAAAAAGGTGCTGACCGTGCGCACCAGCGCGTTCGACTCCGCCGCCGAGGGCGGTTCGGCCAAAATCAGCAGCGTCGATCCTGGCCCAGGTGCGCCGGGTACCAAGTTCGTCTCCGACGCCATGGTCAAGTCCGACCGGCCGGAATTGGCTGGTGCCAAGATTGTGGTCTCGGGCGGTCGCGCTTTGGGGTCGGCTGAGGAATTCCAGTCCGTGATCGAACCCTTGGCCGACAAGCTGGGTGCCGCGGTTGGTGCCTCCAGAGCCGCCGTCGACGCGGGCTATGCGCCTAACGACTACCAGGTCGGTCAGACCGGCAAGGTGGTGGCACCGGACCTCTATCTGGCTATCGGCATCAGTGGCGCGATCCAGCACCTGGCCGGGATGAAGGACTCCAAGATCATCGCCGCGATCAACAAGGATCCCGACGCGCCGATCTTCGCCATCGCTGACTACGGCCTTGTGCAGGACTACAAGGTCGCCGTGCCAGAAATGATGAAGGCGCTCGACGCGCTCAAATAGGGCTGAGCCCTGAGGGCCACGCTCAGCAGTATTGTGTGCGGCGCAGCAAGACGCCTGTCGAACTTGCTGCGCCGCATGCTAGCATACCTTCCTAACACTCCGTGGGCGAGGACACATCATGTCAGGCATAAAGTCGGTCGGGATCGTCGGCGCAGGCCAGATGGGGGCCGGAATCGCCCAGGTATCGGCCCAGGCCGGCTATGATGTGCGCCTGTATGACGTCTCGCCCGAGAGCATCGAAAAAGGCATCGCCGGCATAAAAAAGGGCTTGGCAAAGCTGGTCGCCAAACAGGCGCTGACCCAGGCCGACGCCGACGCCGCCTTAGCCCGTGTGCAGCCCGGCACGCTTCCCGAAGTCGCCCGCCAGGACATCGCGATCGAGGCGGCGACTGAAAATGAGACCATCAAGAAACAGATTTTCCGCGACCTGGCAGACCATGTCGGTCCCGATACGATCCTGGCCTCCAATACCTCGTCGATCTCAATCACGCGCCTGGCATCGGTAACCGGTCGGCCGCACAAGTTCATCGGGCTTCATTTCATGAATCCGGTGCCCATCATGCGCCTGGTCGAGATCATCCGTGGCATCGCAACCGACGTCCCGACATATGAGGCCTCGCTGGCCTTTGCGCAGTCTCTGGGTAAGACCACAGCCAACAGCGAAGATTTCCCCGCATTTATCGTCAACCGCATCCTGATCCCGATGATCAACGAGGCCGTCTATACGCTTTATGAGGGTGTTGGCACCGTCGAGGCCATCGATACGGCGTTGAAGTTAGGCGCCAACCATCCGATGGGCCCGCTCGAACTGGGCGACTTCATCGGCCTGGACACCCTGTTATCGATCATGAATGTGCTGCACGACGGCTTGGCGGATTCCAAATACCGCCCCTGTCCGCTGCTGGTGAAATATGTCGAGGCTGGCTGGCTCGGCCGCAAGTCTGGGCGCGGATTCTACGACTATGGCGGTGAAACGCCCGTTCCGACCCGCTAGGGAGGCGGTAAACTAGGGTTAACCAGGCGTTAAAGCGCTTCGTGTTAGCCATCCGACTCAGGACCAGAAGCATTGGCCACGGCCAGGGCCACCTGTTTGGCGCCCCCCCTTCGCGGGGCTTAAGGGTTGGGGTATGCCCCACCGCATGAGCGCGCCCCAGATCATTTACGGCCTATCCGCCCTCGCCGATCGCTATGACATACTGCTGTGCGACATCTGGGGCGTGATCCACAACGGACGCGAGCACTTTCCGGCGGCCTGCGACGCACTGATACGGTTTCGTGAGCACCACGGCCACGTGGTCTTGATTTCAAATTCGCCCCGCGTCTCAAGCGAAGTTGCCCTTCAACTCGACGGCCTGGGCGTGCCGCGCCACGCTTGGAGTGCCATGGCCACCTCGGGCGATGCCACGCGCGACCTGCTCCGCGCCCGCGCGCCCGGCCCGGTCTGGACCATCGGCCCGCCTCATGAGTCGGTGATCTATGACGGCCTAGGGTTAGACTTTGCGGGTCCGCAAATGGCTGCCTTCATATCGCTGACCGGTCTGGAGAACGATGATATTGAGACGCCAGAAGACTATCGCGAACGGCTCAAACCCGCCGTGGCGCGCAAGCTGCCGCTGGTCTGCGCCAATCCAGATCGGCAGGTCCACAAGGGCAGTAAATTGCTGTGGTGCGCGGGCGGCGTGGCCGAACTCTACGCCGAAATGGGTGGTGGACCGGTGATCATGGCGGGAAAACCCTATGCGGCAATCTATGACCTGGCGCTGCGCGAGGCAGAATTATTGACCGGCAAGCCGGTCGAACGGCAGCGCGTGCTGTGCATCGGCGACAGCGCCGCCAATGACCTGGGCGGTGCCAACGCGCAGGCGCTCGACGCCCTGTTCGTGGCTGGCGGCCTGCATGGTGAGCATGTCTTGAATGCGGCGGGTGGGCTCGACGCCGCAGCTCTGACCCAATTGCTTGCCAGCAAGGGCGTACACGCTGCCCATGCCATTCCCACCTTGGCCTGGTAGTCGCGCGCATGGCCTATTTCGAAGATCTGGAACTGGGGCAGTCGGCAGAAGCCACGCACACCGTCACCGCCGCCGATATCGAGGCGTTCGGCCACGCGATCGGCGACTTCAATCCGCTGCATTTCGACGAAGCTTATGCGATGACGACCACGTTCAAGGGCCGTATCGCCCACGGTATGATGCTGGCCGGCTATATCTCAGCCCTGATGGCCTCTGACTTGCCGGGCCCGGGCGTGATCTATCTTGGCCAGACACTGGATTTCCTGCGCGCGGTGCACATCGGTGACGAGGTGGTCACACGTGTGGAGGTCACTGCCCTGGATGACCCCAAGACCGAGGCGACCTTGGCCACTCTGGTGAAGGTTGGCCGCAAGGCGATGGTGCGCGGCGAGGCCAAGATGCTGGTTCAACGTAGGCCGACCTAACATGCCGCTGAAGATCGTTACACATTGGCGCGGGCTTGATCCCGCGGACCGAGGGGCCGCGGCGGCCCTGGGCAATTTCGATGGCGTACATTTAGGCCATCAGCACGTCATCAGCGCGGCGCGTGAGGCGGCACAGGCCATGGGGGTGCCCCTGGCCGTGATCACTTTCGACCCGCATCCCCGGCGGATGTTCCGGCCCAGTGACCCGCCGTTTCGCCTGACCACGCTCGACCAACAGGCCAGCATTCTGGAAAGCCTGGGTGTTGAGCGGCTTTTCCTGCTACCGTTCGATTACGCCATGGGCTCCATGACCGACCGCCAGTTCGCCGAAAACGTGCTGCACGCCGGCCTGGGCGTCCGGCATGTGGCGGTGGGGTTCGACATCAGCTTCGGCACCGGGCGAACCGGCACGCCCAAGACCATGCAGGCCTATGGCGAGGCATTTGGTTTCTCCGTCTCGATCACCCCGGCCCTGACCATGCCGGATGGGATCAAGATCTCGTCCAGCGCCGTGCGTGAGGCGCTGCGCGACGGCGAACCGGCCGCTGCGGCCGCGATCTTGGGTCGGCCGTTCGCCATCGAGGGAATCGTCCGCCGTGGCCGTCAGCTTGGCCGTAAACTCGGCTTTCCGACCGCCAATGTTGCGCTTGAGGACTATGTGGCCCCGCGTCTTGGGGTCTACGCCAGCCGAACCCGCATGGCCGACGGGCGGCTGTTGGCTAGCGTCTCCAATATCGGCAGGAACCCCACGGTGGGCGAGGTCGAGGCGCGGTTGGAGACCTTCATCTTCGAGTTCGACGCCGACATCTATGGCGAGATTATCGAGACCCAGCTGATCGCCTACCTGCGCCCGGAGGTGAAGTTCGACGGCCTCCCGGCCTTGATCGAACAGATGGGTCGCGACTGTTTGGAGGCGCGGGGAATTCTGGGGGCTTAGGCGCACCGTTCCCGCCATCACCCCAGGATTTAGTCGCCAAGGCCACCGACGTTCAAACGTCGGCGTTCGCGCGATTATCAACTGTGTTTATGACGCCAGGCGACAGGGCCGGGATGACGATTGCGTTGAAGCCTGCTAAAGCCGCCTCCATGATCATGGTCTGGAAGATTTCGCGAATTACGCGCCCGGCGTGACGCCGCCGGAGTGATCCAGCGCGCGCCGGGACTGCCCAAGTTCGCCCTTCCCCACCCGCAAAGAGTCCCAAAGCTTATGGCCGACGACGCCACGCCCAACGAACAATCCGGCGCACGCGACTATCGCGACACCGTATTCCTGCCCGACACGAGCTTTCCGATGCGCGGAGGCCTGCCGCAGAAGGAGCCAGAAATCCTGGCGGCGTGGGCGGAGCAAAATCTCTACCGGGCCCTGCGTGCCGACCGGCAGGCGCGCGGCGCGGCGCTGTTCGTGCTGCACGACGGCCCGCCCTACGCCAATGGTGCCATCCACATCGGCCACGCCCTGAACAAGCTGCTGAAGGACTTCGTAGTCCGCAGTCAGTTCCTGCTCGGCAAGGATGTCGACTACCGCCCAGGCTGGGACTGTCATGGCCTGCCGATCGAATGGAAGATCGAGGAAGAATTCCGAAGCCAGGGCCGACCAAAGGACCAGGTTCCGCCGTCTGAATTCCGCAAGCGCTGCCGCGAATATGCCTCCCAATGGATGGATGTGCAGAAGGCAGACTTTCAGCGCCTGGGGGTTCTGGGCGACTGGGAACGGCGCTACGCCACCATGGACTACAGCTCGGAATCCGCCATCGTCGGCGAGTTCCATAAGTTTCTGATGAGCGGCCAGCTCTATCGCGGCTCCAAGCCGGTGATGTGGAGCCCGGTCGAACGCACCGCCCTGGCCGACGCCGAGGTTGAATACGCCCCCCATACCAGCCCGACCATCTGGGTGAAGTTTCCTCTGAAACACCAGGCCACGGAAATAACAGCGGTTGTTTCGCCGTTGGCGGACGCATCGGTCGTGATCTGGACCACGACGCCCTGGACCATTCCCGCCAACCGCGCCGTCAGCTTTAATCCGAAGATCGCCTATGCGGTTTATCAGGTGGAAGCGGTCGACCTGAGCGGAGAGTTCGCGCCGTGGGCCAAGGCGGGCGAGAGGCTGATCCTGGCGGAAAAGCTGAGCGCCGACGTGTTCGCTGCCGCCAAGATTACCAAGGCGCGGCGGATCGAAAGCGTCGATCCTGGCGGCATGACGATGAGCCACCCGCTGGCCTCGATGGATCCCGGCTATAACTTTACGGTGCCGATGCTGGCTGGCGACCACGTCACTGACGATGCCGGCACCGGCTTTGTGCATACCGCGCCCGGCCATGGCACCGACGACTATCTGATCTGGCTAAAGAGCGGCCAAGCGCTGGCGGCCCAAGGTATCGATACGGCCATTCCCGACACGGTCGATCCCGACGGGGCCTACTATGCCGATGTGTCTCTGTTTGGCGGGCTGAAGGTCATCGAGACCGAGGGCAAGAAGGATAAGATCGGCAAGTTCGGCCCCGCCAACAAGGCGGTGATGGACGCGCTGATTGTGGCCGGCAATCTTCTGGCGCGTGGGCGCGTCGACCACAGCTACCCGCACAGCTGGCGCTCCAAGGCGCCGGTGATCTTCCGCAACACCCCGCAGTGGTTCATCCGCATGGACCAGACGCTGGACGACGGCCACACCCTGCGCCACAGGGCCTTGGCCTCCATTGCCACCACCACCTTCCACCCC
>CANKEA010000040.1 GCA_947480815.1 Caulobacterales bacterium
CAGACCATTTCGTTCTCGATGCGCCACACTTGGTCCGACAGCATCGCGATGCGCGCCTTGCCGTAGGTGGCCACGACGCCAAGCGAGAATTGGTTTTCGATCTCGTCGTTCTCGTTATGCGCCTTGACCTGATCGCAGTTGACGCCCGCTTTACCTGCGCCTGGTGCCTTGGCGAACTTCTCGTCGCTAGCGACCGCCGTCAGCAGCAGGTCATCGACTTTGAGCTTATCGCCCGCACGCATCTCGCGATGCGGCTTCCCGGCTATGGCCTTGATATAGGTATCATAGAGCGCGATAGGCGAGTTGGGGCCCATCGACTTGGCCTGGGCCGACAACAGCTCGCGATTCTGGCCATGATCGACATAGGTCCCGATTGGGAACTTGGACGCCAGCTCCAGCACCCCGCCGATATGGTCGACGTGGTAGTGGGTGGTGATCAGATAATCGATCTTCTTCACGCCCATCAGCTTGGCTGCCGCGATAATGCGTTCGGCATTGCCGGGGGCCGGCGTCGCCGGCGTCGGCGCATCCTTGGGAGGGGCGGTGATTCCTCGGCCAGCAGGCCAACCGGCATCGAACAATACCGAGTGGCCCTGCGGCGTGACAACCAGGGTGGCCGTGCCGCCTTCGACATCAACGGCAACGATCTTAAGCGGCGCTTCCTGAGCATTGGCCGCGCCGTTGGCTAGCAAGGCGGCGACCAGGGCCAAGGCGGCGAGAGCCTGGCACAACAGAGGCTTCATCATTTCACCGGGACCAATCGAACGACCATACCGGGCGTCGATGTCGCCAGATTGACGCCGGTATTCCCGCCCGTTGGGTTCTGCAGCAGGATGTACAACAGGCCATCAGGACCGGTGATGACCTGACGGGTCCGCCCAAACTGTATGAAAATCACTTCCTGCGAAACCACCTTGCGGTCCTTGACCTCGAGGCGCTTCAGTTGTTGGCCGGCCAGCGCGGCCACGAACAAGCTGTTCTTCCAACCCGGGTATTTGTTGCCGGAATAGAAGTTGATTCCGCTCGGAGCGATGGTGGGGGAATAATAAACGATCGGGTCATCCATGCCCGGCGCATGTTGTTTGGTGACGCCGGTCTGTGCACCCATGGTCGCCACGCCCCAGCCGTAGTTGTGGCCCTTCTCGATAATGTTGATCTCATCGCCGCCCGTAGGCCCGTGCTCTGACTCCCAGAGTTGGCCCGTAACCGGGTCCCAGGTCAGGCCCTGCGGGTTGCGGTGGCCATAGGACCATATGGTCTTGTCGGCACCCGGAGTGTTGTAGAACGGGTTGTCAGTGGGCGTGCTGCCGTCCTCGTTGATCCGATGGATCTTGCCCAACGGGTTGCTGAGGTTTTGGGCGTTGGTGAATTCGCCGCGTTC
This sequence comes from Caulobacterales bacterium, assembly GCA_947480815.1. Classification (GTDB taxonomy): domain Bacteria; phylum Pseudomonadota; class Alphaproteobacteria; order Caulobacterales; family Caulobacteraceae; genus Caulobacter. The sequence goes on from CANKEA010000040.1 coordinate 1,382, forward strand.
GCCGAGCGAATAGAACAGGTGGCCCTTGCCGTCGAATAAGAAGCGCGAGCCATAATGCGCGCCGCTGGGCGTGTAGAGCGAATAGGGTGCACGGAAAAGCTCGTGGCTATCGACCCATTCGTTCTTCGCGCTGATGTGCCCGCGGATAAGAACGGTCATCGACGGCGGGCTTGGTGGGCGGTTGGGATTATCGCCCGGCTTAGGTGCCGGAGCCACCCAGCTTGGATCGCTGTCGGTGTAGGACAGGTAGACCCAGCCGTCTTTTTTGAAATTCGGACCGATGGCGACATCGAGCATGCCAGCGTCCTGGCGTTCCCAGACCTTGGGCGTACCCTTCACCGGGTCTGACAAGAGCTTGCCGTTCTGAATTATGCGCAACCGACCGGATCGCTCGGTCACCAACAGGCGACCGTCGGGCAGGAAAACTTCGCCCCAGGGCGTCTCCAGACCAGAAGCGACGACTTCGGCGCGGAACGTCTGTTTCTTGGTCTTGACGATCTGCCCATGCGGCGACGGAACGAACGGCGGCTGCGCCTTCATCGTGCCAGCGGTCAGCCTGAGATAGACAATAAGCTGATGCGTCTGCTCATCGGAAAGCACGCCTTTGAATGACGGCATACCGTAATCATTGTTGCCTTTCTGGATGGTGGTCGCGATGTGCTCATCACTCATTCCCGACAAGAAGGCCTCGCCGAATAGGCTCGGCGCTCGCCCACCCGACAAGTCCGTGCCGTGACAGCCCGAACAGGCGTTGGTGTAGATTTCCTTGCCCGGCAGCACCGGCCCGCGCTGGGGCGGCGCGGCCGCCGGCGCCGCAGCCGCGGGTGCAGCCGCCGCTGGTGCCTGAGCGCTGACATTCACCGCCACCAGACTCTGACAGGCCACGATTGCGACCAGCCCAACGAGATATTTGCGTTTCGGAAAGCTCAACATGTCTTTTATCCAAGGCGTTGGCGATGACGTTTTTTGTCTTGTGTCGGCTTAAACGGAAAAAGGGCCGCGAGTTCGCGCCCCCAATTAATCTACCCGTCAACGCCGCTGCTTCAGAGCTGCAGTTTCGATAATGAAAAACGGCCGCCCTTTCGAGGCGGCCGTTTCGCGTTTGAAATTAGAACGTCGCGCGCAAGGTGACGTCAATTGTGCGGCCGAACGGCGACGCCAGGGCCGGGAAGTAACCGGCGGCGGCATCGTAGAACGGTGGGTTCTTGTCGAACAGGTTTGCAGCGCGGACTTGGATAGACGAAGCCTTAAACGCACCGAACGTCGGCAACTTGTACGACGCCGTCAGATCATAGGTGTTGTTCGACTTCACCTCTTGATTGGGCGTGATCGAGGTATTGGCAAACGAACCCACATAATTCGAAGATAGCGACACGGTGTAGGAATCAAGGTTCCACGTCACGCGCTGGGTCGATTTCCACTCCGGTGCCAGTTGCGAGCCCAACTGCGAGGTGAAGGGCTGACCATCGCTGACCTGTTGATCGTAAGCGAGCTGGCGGTTGGCGTTGACGCTGAAGTTGAATACGCCCATCGAATCCGTGCGCAAAGCGTAGGAGGCGTCGATATCGACGCCGGCGAACTTCCGAGCGCCGATGTTGATGGCGTTCGAGTTGAAGATCACGTCATAGCCCGTGGTCACAGGCTGTTGCGAAGGATAGCGGCGCAGGTAGTCCGCGATCTGAGCGTCGCTCGGGTGAATGATCCGGTAAGCCGCGAACGCCGGATTGGTGATGACATCGACGTTGGTCGCTTTGTAGATCAGGTTCGTATATTCGACGTTGTAGTATGTGGCACCCAAACGCAGCCCTTCGACGAAGTTCGGCGCATAGTTGAAGCCGACCGAGAAAGTCTTGGCTTCTTCTGGCTCTAGATCGGGATTGCCGCCGCCTATGTTCAGAACGTTGACCGTACCGAGCGTTTCGCCGGTGAACTGGCCGGTGGCGACCTTCAGGTTATAGTTTGAATTGGTCTGCGGGACCGAGAAGATGTTGGTGATCAGACCCGTGTTCGGCGCAGCGAAGTTCGTGCCATAGCTCGCATGAATATCCAGGTCCTTGATCGGCGAATAAACGACGCCGATCTTGGGGTTAAACTTGCCGCCGTAGGTGTCGTAGTAGTCGTAACGACCCGACAGCGACAGCGTCAGGCCAGCCACGCCCGGAAGCGCATTGGCATCGCTGACCAACGGCGCATTGATTTCACTGAAAAGCGCTGCAATCGAGCGATTGATGTTGTCGTCACGAACCACATTGTAGAAGCTCGCACCGGTCGCGCGTGAGCCGGCATCCTGTAGCTGGATCGCCTGGTCGCCGCGGTAATTGACGCCAAAAGCGGCGCGGACATCACCGCCGCCGATGGCGAACAACGGACCGTCAGCCTTGAACTGCACCTCGCGAAGACGCTGGCTGGTCTTGTTGTTTTGGATGAAGCCGTTGTTGATTGATGCCAGGACCGTCGCGTTGTTGCCGGCCGCTTGTGCCCAGGGGTTAAGCGCCGTGGCCGTGGTGGTTCCGTTCGCGGCCTTCTGAGCGTTGATCAGATCCAGCTCCTGGCTGTTGTTGAAGTCACGCGTCGCCGACGCGTGGATCATCAGATTGCCCTTCCATTCGGCCGTCAGGTCAATATCCGCACCCACGGTTAGGCCGGCGAAGTCAGCGTACTGGCTGTTGGTCGTGCCTTCGAAAAGGCCGAGCGCGCTGCGGGTCAAGTAGACCGAGTTGGCAGCGGCAAGGGCCGCAGGTACGTTAGCGGCGAAGTACGGATTGGTGCGCGGAACGACCAGATTAAGCGTCTGGCGGCCACCGAGCGAGTCGGTAGCGTAGTGCGAATAGTTCACTTCCGCCCAAACATTGATGGTGTCGGTCAGCTGATGATTGGCGGTCAACAAGAAGGCGTGGCGCTTGCCGTCAGGGATCACCGTCTGCTGGCTCAGGACGCCGCAGCGAAGGGCGACTGCGTCCGTCGTGAAGGTCGGGCCTGGGCCGTAGGTGGTGCCGGTGGCGCGCGGCGGGTTTGTCGCGGCGTTGACCGAACGGATGGTCGGCGTCAGGCAGACATTGCCGCGCAAGTCGCGGCCACCGCGTGAGGTCTGATCACCACCCAGGGCTAGGGTGCCGATATCGGTGTTCCAGGGTGACAAGTTGTCGGAGTACTCATAGGCCGCCATCAGGCCGCCGCCGTCCCAGGTCTTGCCCCACAGGGTCGCAAAATCACGCTTGCGGTAGCGGCTGTTGTTGAAGCCGTACGTGGCGCTAGCTTCAAGGGTATCGACAGGCTTACGATAGATGAAGTTGACGACACCCGCCACCGCGTCAGAGCCGTAAATGGCCGACGCACCGTCGGCGATCAGCTCGACCCGTTGCACGGCGATAACCGGAATCATCGAGGGGTCGGGGAACACGGCCTCGCCACCTGTGGGGGCGATGCGGTGGCCATTGACGAGAGTCAGGGTGGCGTAGATGCCGAGATTGTGGATGTTTGGCTGGAAGCCTGCGGTACGGAAGCGGTTGGAGGTCGACTGTTCGGCGTTGGCGCCGAAGTTACCGAGCTGGGGAATCGACGACAGCAGCTCCTTGGTGTTTGCCGGGGCCTGCAGCGCAATGGTTTCCTTGGTCACGCCGATCAGGGCCGATCCCACCGGCGCGACACCGCGGATGCTGGAGCCTGTAACAATGATCTGTTCGACCGCGGTTGCTTCAGAGGGCTTCGCGGATTGAGCGAACGCAGCGCCCGACGAGGCGAGAACGCAAACCGCCGCCGAGCTCAGCAACAGAGCCCGATTCCGGCGCGACGAATTAACTGCGTGAAGTAGTTTCGACATAATTGTTCCCAACCTAATTTTTTGGAACCGCGCAGAGCCACTTGGCCGCTAAAATTCCGAATTTATTTTCTAAAAATAAGTACAATCAGAGAACATCATTATCACCGCGATCACGAAAACTATGATGTTATTTAGCTGAATGGTTCGATTAGCAGCGTCATAGCAAAGAAAATTTGCCTGATAGGCAACGCCGACGAACTGTAATTGACGCCAGAATTCTACCGTTCTTCCGCGAACCTACCCTTGTTGATTCCCCATCCGGACTAGAGTCTATCCATATGCACACTGTATACAAATTAGGTCAAGCCTCAGGGCTGCGGGCAACTTTTGCGATCATGGCTTTCCGGAAACGGAAATTTCCGCGCGAGAATGGTCCCAGATTGCACCCCAATTCCCAAACCACGATGCAGGCCCGATCTCTGCACGCAAGCTGACTCGTCAACTCATTTGGACTGTATATTATACGCACGGGCGATTTGGCGGAGCAATGCGCCGCCGCTCATGGGGAGAGCACAGATGCGACGGATCGGCCGAATTTTGGCAGTAGCGATGGTAATGCTGCTGGCACCCAGCCTAGTCGCCGCTAAGGCACGCTATGCTGTCAAGACAATCGGAGACGTCGTCCAACTGCGTGACAATAAGGCTGACGTCATCGTCTCCGTCCTGACGCCGGTCAGCAACGCCTACGAGATGGTGGTCAAGGGCGAAAATGTGATCCGCATGCCGATCAAGTCGGTCGACGACATGCGCGCCCGGCCTGGCCTCAACGGCATCCCACTGCTTGCGCCCTTCGCAAACCGCCTCGACCAGACCGCTTTTTTCGCCAACGGCCGCAAATACAATTTTGACCTTGAACAAGAGACCGTGCGCGGCCCCATTCCGATCCACGGCTATGTTACCGGCGCAAACGCATGGAAGGTCGTGGAAGCCAAGGCAGACGCGAAGAGCGCCTGGGTCACCAGCCGGCTAGAATTCTACCGTAACCCACTCTACATGGCCCAGTTTCCCTTCGCGCATACCCTGACGATGACCTATCGCGTCAGTGATGGCGGCCTTGAGGTGCACACGCGTATCGACAACCTGAGCATCGAACCGATGCCGGTCTCCATCGGCTTCCATCCGTACTTCCAGCTGACCGACTCCAACCGCAAGGATTGGACGATTAACGTCGGAGCTAAAACCAATTGGCTGCTTGCTCCGACCAAGGTGCCAACCGGCGAAACCCAGAGCTCGGATGCTTTCTTCGGCGGCGACCATCATCAAGTCCCCCTCAGCCGTTTCGCCGACCGCACGCTCGACGACGTATTCACTGACCTCGAGCGTGACGCCAATGGGCGGGCTTCGGTCAGCCTCAGCGGCGCTCATCAGCACCTGACAGTAACCGTGGGGCCAAAGTTCAAGGCTGTGCTGGTTTATTCGACGATCGCCCCACCACCCCCACCGGCTGTGCCAGCGCCTGGTACGCCGCCACGCCCTCAGGCACCAGCAGCGGTACCCGTGAGCGTCGGACCGCCGATCCCGTTGAGCGCAAAGAATACGGCACCGGCCCCACCTGAACGCGGATTTGTCGCCTTCGAGCCGATGGTCGGTATCACCGATGCGATGAACCTGGCGCAGAAGGGGCTCTACAAGGAATTGCAGAGCGTCCCTCCTGGCGGGGTCTGGGAAGAAAGCTTTTGGGTCCGACCTACAGGCTACTGACCCTTGCTGTGTCCGGACGCTGAAATCGCATCATTATGATGGGCGCTTGCACCACAGCTAGTTGGTCCACCGTGGTTTCTAGGTGTCCAGGAGCCTGGCCACGGTGAACGGTCTTCTGCCCGAACAGGTTGCGCGTGCGCATTTGGCTGCAGGCCGGGCCAAAGAGGCGTTGCTCGCTATTGAGCCAGCAGCCAAGGTACCTAATGCCTCGCATACGGTGCTCGACAGCTATGCGAATGCGCTAAGAGCCTTGGGTCGCGGCCATGACCGCCTAGCTGTACGTCGCCGCGCCGCCGTTGACTTTCCCGACAGTGGCGTCGCCTGGCACAATCTGGCGGCAGCACTCGGTGACCTGGGATCCTGGATCGAGGCGGGCCAGGCTTGTCAGAGGGCTTTCGCAGCGGGGCAAGACGCACCGGAAACCTGGCTGGTCTATTCCAGGGCCCTGGCCGGACAAAACCTGCTTGAAGCGGCCGGCGGGGCTCTGGACGAAGCCTTGCGACGCCGACCGGGCTATATCGATGCCCTCGCCCAAAAATCTAAGCTCATTTGGGCCATAACCAACGATGCCGACCAGGCCGCCGCTGTGTTTCCGGGTCATCCGACCTACCTGATCTACATCGCCGACACCTACCGGATCGCCGGACAGGCTGACCGCGCCCTGGCGCTCCTCAATGAAGGCACCCGCCGAGAGCCGAACGATCTGAATTTGCAGCATGCGCTGGCGGGCGTAGCGCTTGACCAGGGCAAACTGGAACTGGCCACGACCGCTGCAGCGGCGGCCTTGAACTTGGCACCATCGCATCCGGTATCCCTCGAAGCCTGGGCCTCCGCATGTCTGGCCAGCGGTCACATCAACGAGGCCTTTGCTGCGTCTGGTCGGCTGGTTGAAGTCCAGCCCTTCAGTCAGACAGCCCTTGCGCTTCACGCCACGACGGCGCGCCTGGCCGGAGCGCTCGACTACGATCGGCTCTATGATTACGAGCAGTTCGTCCGCACCTACGATATTGCTGCGCCCTCAGGCTGGAACTCGGTCGACGCCTTTATGATCGATTTGGCCGCGGCACTGGCGAGCCTTCACACTATATCAGGCCAGCCCCCCGAACAGTCGCTCCGATTAGGCACACAAACGCCTGGCGACCTGCGCGCCTTCGACTTGCCGGCGCTGGACGGCTTCTTCGCCGCCGTCGATCCGTTGATACGCGCCCATCTTACCGCATTGGGATCGGGCCAGGACCCTGTGCGGGCTCGGAATACAGGCGATTACGCAATGACCGGCTGTTGGTCGATCCGACTTGGAGCCGGTGGCCATCACGTCGATCACATTCATCCGCACGGTTGGTTATCCTCAGCCTTCTATGTGCAAGTTCCGCCTGAAACCGACGCTGATGATAGCCGGGAAGGCTGGCTTCAGTTCGGCCGGCCCAGCTATCGTGGCCTAGTTGGCCTCGAGCCCGCCCACTTCAAACGCCCAGTGCCCGGCAGGCTTGTGCTGTTTCCATCCTACATGTGGCACGGAACGATCCCGTTCACCTCGCCCGACCCTCGTATGACTATCGCGTTCGACCTGACCCCCGCCTAGGTCCCCCATCCTGGAGTTCCTTATGAAGCCCTCCCGTGCGCTGTTCGTCATTCCCACCCTACTTCTTGCCGCGACCGTCGCGATGGCTCAAACGCCGAGCCCGGGCTTGCCGCCCCTCGTAATTACAGCCCCACGCTACGATTCCTTCATCCTTGAAGTGGCTGTGGATCGTCCCGTCGCCCAGGCCTGGGCGCGTGTGGGCAAGTATTGCGCGATCAGTCAGTGGCTGGGCGTGGCCTGCGAAATCACATCTGGCCGCGAGGGAGAAATC
>CANKEA010000041.1 GCA_947480815.1 Caulobacterales bacterium
AGGACCGACACCTTCATCGAAAAGGATAGCAGCCGCAACGAACACATCGACCGCATGCGACATGCGGCCACGCGCTCGATCCTGGAGCGCGATGACGTGATTGTGGTGGCCTCGGTCAGCTGCATCTACGGTATTGGCTCGGTCGAGACCTATACAGCCATGACCTTCGGCATCGAGGTGGGGCAGAGGATTGACGAAAAGCAGATGGTCGCCGACCTGGTGGCTCAGCAGTACAAGCGCAATGACGCCGCCTTTGAGCGCGGTACGTTTCGCCGGCGTGGCGACACCATCGAGATCTTCCCCGCCCACTATGAAGATCGCGCCTGGCGCATCACACTATTCGGCGACGAGGTGGAAGCCATCGCGGAGTTCGACCCGCTGACCGGCAAGAAGACCGCCGAACTGCCGGGCGTGGTGATCTATGCCAACAGCCACTATGTGACGCCGCGGCCGACGCTGAATCAGGCCATCAAACAGATCAAAATCGAGCTGAAAGAACGGCTCGACTGGATGTTTGCTAACGGCAAGCTGTTGGAGGCACAGCGGCTGGAGCAGCGTACCCAGTTTGACCTGGAGATGATGGAAACAACCGGAAGCTGTGCCGGGATCGAGAACTACAGCCGGTATCTGACTGGACGGCGACCGGGCGAACCGCCGCCGACCTTCTTTGAATATATCCCCGACAACGCCTTGCTGTTTACCGACGAGAGCCACCAGACGGTGCCGCAGATCGGCGCCATGTACCGCGGCGACCGCAACCGCAAAACGACCCTGGCCGAGTACGGCTTCCGCCTACCCAGCGCCATGGACAACCGGCCATTGAAATTCGAGGAGTGGGAGGCGATGCGGCCACAGACCGTGCACGTCAGCGCCACGCCCGGCCCCTGGGAGATGCAGCGTGCCGGCGGGGTATTTGCCGAACAGGTGATCCGCCCGACCGGCCTGATCGATCCGCCAGTGGATATCCGGCCGGTGATCAAGGACGGTGCCAGCCAAGTAGACGACGTGATCGACGAGGTGCGCAAGACCGCCCTGGCGGGATACCGCAGCCTGATCACAGTGCTGACCAAGAAAATGGCCGAGGACCTAACCGACTATATGCACGAGCAGGGGCTGCGCGTGCGCTACATGCACAGCGACGTCGACACCCTGGAGCGGATCGAGATTATCCGCGACCTACGCCTGGGCGCCTTCGACGCCCTGATCGGTATCAACCTGCTGCGCGAGGGGTTGGATATTCCAGAGTGCGGCCTAGTGGCCATTCTGGACGCCGACAAAGAAGGCTTTCTGCGCAGCGAGACGAGCTTGATCCAGACCATCGGCCGGGCGGCGCGAAACGTGGACGGCAAGGTGATCCTCTATGCCGACCGCATCACCGGCAGCATGGAACGGGCAATGGCAGAGACCGCGCGCCGGCGCGAGAAACAGCACGAATTCAACAAGGCCAACGGCATCACGCCCGAGAGCATCAAGAGCCAGATCAAAGATATTCTCGGTTCGCCCTACGAGCGCGACCGGGTCAGCGTGCCGATCGGGGTGGAGCAAGCGGACGGTAAACCGTTCCTGGGAAACAACTTCCAGGCCACGCTGCGCGACCTGGAAAACCGCATGCGTACAGCGGCGGCCAACCTGGAATTCGAGGAGGCGGCGCGGCTGCGCGATGAGGTGAAGCGGCTCAAGCTGCTGGACCTGGAGTTTGCCAACGAGGTGCTGACGGCACCGGGTGAAACGGTGGACAAGGCTGTGCCGGGGCGGCTGCGCAAGGAAGCCCGGGAGGAGGCGGAGGTGCGGTTTCGCAAGGGACGGTAGGAGGAAACGGCTATCGTTTGGGGATGTGACCCCTGGGTCCGGGCTCTGCGCGATCGCTCTGGCCGGGACGTGCCCATTTTTGACGACTTTGTATCGACGGATATAGGCCAATGATCAGCGCCATGGGCGCTAAGGCCCATTTTTGTCTGCTTAGGTCGGGTGTGATAGCCTAGGGTATAAGCATCGGGAGATTGTGATCATGGCGGACGCAGCGGAGAATGGTACCGGAGCCCCGGCGCTCAGCGATCGGGCGCGGATGCGGGCGATTATCGCCGGATCGGCTGGCAATCTGATCGAGTGGTACGACTTCTACGTCTATGCCTTCACCGCCTTGTATTTTTCTGGGTCGTTCTTTCCCAAGAGCGAACCGCTGGTGCAGATCATGGCGACCAGCGGTATTTTCGCCGTCGGCTTCCTGATGCGCCCGATCGGCGGCTGGTATTTCGGCCGCTACGCTGACCGCAAGGGCCGTCAGGCGGCGATGGTGGCGAGCGTGCTGATGATGGGCGCCGGATCGCTGTTGATTGCCCTGCTGCCGACCTATGCACAGGCGGGAGTGATCGCGCCGTTGCTGCTGCTTATCGGCCGGATGGTGCAAGGATTTTCCACGGGGGGCCAGTACGGCACGGCGGCAACCTATATGAGCGAGATCGCCAGTAAGGGCCGCCGCGGATTCTGGGCTTCATTCCAATATGTGACGCTGATCGGCGGCCAGCTGGTGGCAACCCTGGTCATCCTGGCGCTGCAACAGTTTCTGCCGGAGACGGCGATGAAGGCCTATGGCTGGCGCATCGCCTTCGTACTGGGCGCGGTCGGGGCAGCGACCATCGTGCTGTTCCGCCATCAGATGCACGAGACCTCCAGCGCGAAGGAACGCACCGCCGACGCAGGCAGTCTGCGGGCGCTGTTTTCAGGCAATGTAAGCGCCTTGCTGACCGTGATGGGGCTAACCGCTGGCGGCAGCCTGGCATTCTATACCTTCACCACCTACATGCAGAAGTACCTGGTGCTGACCGTCGGTATGACAAAGGAAACCGCCACCTTGATCATGACCGCCGTTCTGGTGGTGTTCATGATCCTGCAGCCGATCATGGGCCTACTGTCCGACAAGATCGGCCGGCGAAACAACATGGTGATTTTCGCCGGGCTGTCGACCCTGCTGACCGTGCCAATCCTGATGGCCCTGGCCAAGGCGCAGGCCCCCATAATGGCGTTCCTGCTGGTGCTGGCCGGGCTGACAATCAACAGCTTCTACACCTCGATCAGTGGCCTGTTTAAGGCCGAGTTATTCCCCATGCACGTTCGCGCGCTGGGCGTGGGCCTGGCCTATGGCGTGGCCAACGCCCTGTTCGGCGGTACTGCGGAGAACGTGGCCCTGGCGTTCAAACAGGCCGGTAACGAGAGCTATTTCTACTGGTACGTCACGGCGATCTGCGCCCTATCTCTGGTCACAGCGCTGGTCATGAAGGACACCCGGAAAGACAACCCCCTCGATAAACTATCGCTCTAGGGGACTTGGAGAGGTGGGCCCTGGGTCCCGGCTCTGCGCTATCGCTCCGGCCGGGATGACGGAGGGGTGTTTCAGGCCAGCTGGGCCTGGAACTTTGGCCAGAGCAGGTTGAAAGCAAGGCCGCCGAGGACCAGAGCGGCGGCGGCGAGCTTCCAGGGCTCTAAGCCTTCGCCGAGCACGATGGCGCTGGCACCGATGCCAAAGATCGGAACCAGCAGGCTCATGGGCGCAACGACCCCGGCGGGGTGACGGTTAAGCAGCCAGGCCCAGGCAGCGAAACCGAACAGGCTATTGCCAAGGCTTTGCCAAGCGACGGCCGCCCAGGTGGCGAGGTCGGCGTGAAGCACCCCATCGCGGATGGCGGGCCAGCCTTCAAATACCAGGGCCATCAACAGCAGTGGTGGAGCCGAGAACAGCGCGGACCAGACGATATAGGCCAACATGTCGGCACCCGGTGAGCGCCGCGCCACCGTGTTGCCACAGCCCCAGCAAAAGCCGCCGCACAGCACCATGGTCAGGCCCAAACGTGAGGCCGAGCCACCACCCTTGACGGCGATAACGGCCAAACCCGACACGGCCAGCGCCAGGGCAACATATTGGAACCGCAACATCCGTTCGCGCCGGATGATCATCGACAGGGCAATGGTGAAAAACACCTGCGACTGGGCGACCAGGGAGGCGAGACCCGGCGTGATATGGCCATTGAGCGCCAGAAACAGCAGGCCAAACTGACCCACCCCGATAAACAGGCCATAGGCGACCAGATCGCGCCAAGGCACGGCGGGCTTGCGGATGAACAGGGCCGCCGGGAAAAACACGAACAGAAACCGCAATCCAGCGAACAGCAGCGGCGGCAGGTAGGCGAGCCCCAGCTTCATCACCACGAAATTGGTGCCCCAAACCGCCGCTATGGCCACGCCGAGCAGGAAATGGCTGAGCGTCAAGGGGGCTTGGCCGCTGGGTTGACCGGTTGTCTGAGTCGCAGCCTGGGCCATGCCAAGCTTTTAGCGGCGCAGGCGGCTGAGACCAAGCGACTCGGTCGTGCTTCGTACCGTGACGCGTGGCACGAGCCCGGGTAAGATTCATTTTGGATTCTGCAGAGATTCGGGGACGGCTTGGCCAAGGGGCGCGGCAAGAGCGACATGACCGCAGACTTGCGCAGCGCGTCGGACTTCGACCCGTTCGGGTCTCAGCGTGAATCGTCGCAGTCGCTGGTGCGTATCGGCGTGCTGGCGGCGGTGTTGCTGCTGGCTCTCTACACCTTTTATGGCCTTCATCGGCTGCAGACCGCGCCCCAGCCGAGCGGGGTGCCAATGCAGGCGCGGGCCCAGATCGTGGCAGCGCAGGTCGACGGTCGGCTTGCGGCACAACAGGCGGCGCTGCGCGCGGCGGCGGAAGTCTATAGAAAATCGCCTGACATGCCGCTGGACGCGGCGGAAACAGCCCTACGCATTAGTGGTGGCAACAGCGCGACGGCGGCGGTGGTTGTCGACGGCGTAGTACTGGCCGCAGCTGGCAAGCTGGACGGCGCGGATTTCCCGGCCGCGGCCAAGGCCGCGCTGACCACGGGACGCACAGTTTGGACCGGCGACACCAAGGGCGCGAAGCAGAAAACCGGCCGTCGTCCAGTCTATTCCGCCTTGCTCACCCCAGGCACCGCGCCAGGGCGGGCGGTCATCGTCGCCGTGAGCATGCCAGACAGCCTCCTGCCCGGCCTGCCGACTGGGGCCAGCGCTGCTGCCCTAATCTTCAGCGACGGCCATCTGGCGTCGGCCGCAGGCACGGCCAGCGGCGCGACGACGCTGGAACAGGCCTTCCGCATCTCAGCCCAGGACTTACGGAACAACACCGCGCTGCGCGGGCAGGCCGCCGACGACAGCCTGCTGGAACTTTCCACGGCACCGGCGGCCGGCGGGGCACTGATCGCCTTGGCAGCGGCCGTACCGGCCGATGCTAAGGCTCCGAATACGCAACATATTGAGGACATGGCATCGTTGCTGGTGCCGATGGTTGCGGGCCTGATCCTGGCACTGTTGCTGTTGCGACAAAGCCGGCGCATGGAGGACAGCGAGCGCACTTTCGCTGGAAATGAGCAGCGGTTCCGCATGGCGGTGGAGGCGGCGCGCTGCGGCATATGGGAATGGGACCTCGGTGCCGACCAGGTGTTTATGAGCGACGTGACGGGCCTGATCTTGGGTTGGGGCGGTGGCGGGGTGGTGAGTGGTCAGGCCCTGCTGGACCGGGTGGCCCCCGACCACCGCGACCGCGTACGCGAGGCCGTGGCCAATGCGGGGCAGTATGGCGCATTCGACGTCTCGTTCCGCGTGCCCTCGACCAATGGCGGGCGGCCGATCTGGCTGGACGCGCGCGGCCAGGGATTTGGCAAGACGGCGAGCGGTGCCCACACCCGTATCATCGGGGTGGCGCTGGACGTGACCGAGGAGCGTATCGCCCAGGCGAGGGCCCAGGCGGCGGAAAGCCGGCTTCGCGATGCCATCGAGAGCGTGTCGGAGGCCTTCATCCTGTGGGACCGCAACGGGCGCCTGCTGATGTGCAACCGCAATTTCCGCGACGTGTTCGGCGTCGACACCAAGCTGCTCAAACCCGGGGCGAATCGCGACCAGGTGAACCGCTTTGCACAGCTGGCCATCGCCCAAGAATATCCGGCCGCGATGAAGGGCCTGCGCGAGGCGCAGATGCACGATGGCCGTTGGATCCAGATTAGCGAGCGGCGTACCGCTGAAGGCGGGCTGGTCATGACCGCCGCCGACGTGACCGTGATCAAGGTTCAGGAAGAGGCCCGTCGTCGCAACGAGGAACAACTGCAGCAAGCCGTGACCGGACTGGAGCGCAGCCAGGACCAGCTCGCTGAACTAGCCCGCAAATATGAGGCCGAGAAGGTCAAGGCCGAGGGTGCCAACAGGGCCAAGAGCGAGTTCCTGGCCAATATGAGTCACGAGCTGCGCACGCCGCTGAATGCGATCAATGGATTCAGCGAGATAATGATCGCCCAGATGTTCGGGCCGCTTGGGGACGACCGCTACAAGGAATATGCCCAGGACATCAACAACAGCGGTCAGCACCTGCTGGCGCTGATCAACGACATCCTCGATATGAGCAAGATCGAGGCCGGCAAGATGAACATGAAGTTCGAGCCGATGAACCTGATCGATGTGGCCCAGGACGCCGTGCGACTTGTGCTCAACCGGGCGGAGACGGCGGGACTGAACCTGGAGATCGATTTCCCCCACATACCGGAGATCGAGGCCGACTATCGCGCGGTAAAACAGGTACTGCTGAATCTGCTGTCGAACGCGATCAAGTTTACCCCGCGCGGTGGGCGGATCACCGTGCGAGCCGAGGCGCGGCAGGACATTCTAGGCGAGCGGGTGCGGATAAGTGTGAGCGACACCGGCATCGGAATCGCGCCCGATGACCTGCAGCGTTTGGCCAAGCCATTCGAACAGGTGGAGGACAGGCACGCCAAGTCCCAACAGGGCACCGGCCTGGGCCTGGCCCTGACCAAGTCTCTGGTGGAGATGCACGACGGGACGCTGGAGATCGAAAGCGTGCTCGGCGCGGGGGCGACGGTGAGCTTCAGCCTGCCGATTCAGCGTGGGTCTGGTGCAGTCGGAACCTCGACCGCGTACCGCGTGGCCTAGGGATAACCCTTGGCCCTGACCGGAGCCTGAAGGTCTGATCCGATAAAACGCGGGCCTAAGGACCCGCCCGAAGATGACGGCCTATTGTTGGCCGTCACCCTGGCCGCGCCGGCCGCCGCCGCCGGGGCCACGCATGGACTGGAATTCGGTGAGGCTGAGAAAGCCATTATGGTCGGCATCGGCGGCCTTAAACTGGATCGTCTGGGCGGCGTCGAGTTCGGCCTTGGAGATGGCCCCGTCCTTGTTCGCATCCATGCGGGTCATGAAGCCGCCCCCGCCGCGCGGGCGGTTCGGACGCTCAGCCCCGCCAGGACCGCCAGCCGGCATGGCGGATTGCATCTCGGCCTGGGTAATCTTGCCATCCTTGTTGGCGTCCATCCGCTGCATCATCGGTGCGGCACGGCCGGCGAGAAATTCTGGCAACGACAGCTTGCCATCGTTGTTGGTGTCGATTGAGCCCGGCTGGGCCAGGGCGGAACCGGCGGCGACGCTGAGGGTCGCGGCGGCCAGCAAAGAGAGAGCTAGGTTTTTCATAGTGACATCTTATCCAGGAAGCTTTGCAGCACAATTGCGCGATTAGGGCCGGACGGTGGCATCGTAGGCCGCACGCGCGGCCGTGCGCGCGGCGGTCAGGATCGTTTTCAGCGCCTTGAAATCCTTGGTGTTTCCAGCTCGGGCCAACAGGGCCTGGAAGGCGACGGGCTCGAATTCGGGATCGGTTCTGTCGTCCAGGGCAAGCTTGAGCAGTTCGGTGAGGTTCTGTTGCAGTCGCCAAGCGCCCAACAGGTTGGCGACGGTGCTTGGATCAGCCAAGCCCGCAGACTGAAGCGCCTCAAGTGCAATGACGGTATTCTGGGCCAAGGGGCCGCCCTGCCCAGCGTGGACGATTTGCAGGAACTGGGCCGTGAATTCGATATCGACCAGCCCCCCCTCGCCCAGCTTCATATCCCAAAAGCCAAACGGTGGCCGCTCACGCTGCATCAGGGCGCGCATCTCGCGCACATCCTTCGCCGTCTGGGCGACCGGGCGCGGCCGGCGCAAAGCGGTGGTGATGGCCGACTCGACCTGTGCCCCGAATGCCGCCGAGCTCGACCAGGCGACACGCGCACGAGTCAGGGCCAGCAACTCCCAGGTCTCGGCCTCGCCGGCGTAATAATCCTGCAATGCCTGGAAACTGACCGCGACCGGTCCTTGGGTCCCGGACGGCCGCAGTTGAAGATCAACCGCGTAGAGTTCGCCCGCCGCAGTAGGGATTGACAAGGCCACCACTAGCCGCTGGGTGAAACGGCCATAGAAGGTTTCTGCTGCCCAGCCCTTGAGAGCGGAGATCGCGTCAGGCGCTGAGGCGCGGTAAACGGTCATCAGGTCTAGATCGGAGCCCGCACTCATCTCGCGCGAACCATATTTCCCAAGCGCAACCACAGCGGTCTCGCCTGGGAAAGCACCGCCGATACGCACGGCTTCTGCCAAGGCAGTGGGAGCGAGGCCCGCCATCACAGCGTCGGCAAGATCGGCAAAGGCAGCGCCAGCCTGAGCGGCGGTTGTGGCACCGCCCATCACCTGTACGCCAATGCGGAACGACTGCTCGCGGTGAAAGCGGCGGGCCATATCCATGGCGTCCTCGAACGCCAGATCGGACCAGGCGGCGGTCTCATTGGGCGATATTTCTACCGTGCTGAAGAAGGAGGGATCGAGCAGGGCGTCGA
>CANKEA010000042.1 GCA_947480815.1 Caulobacterales bacterium
CCAACCCATACTGATCAGGGACTTCTCGATCATCACGTTGAAAAATCCGTGCGCGACCAGCACCACAGACTTTCCCCCGTTTGCACGGTCGATCAGAATTCTGGCCGCATCGTCAGAGCGCAGGTGCGCCTGGGCCCGGCTCTCGCCATCTTTGTGATGGTTGAAAAACCACCACCAGAAACGCGTCACGAAGCCCCAAATCCTCGGCGAGAAGTGAATCCAACCCGGGAAGGGCGGCGGCGGCAACGGCGCCTCTATAAACACCTCGTGCTCGGCATATTCGCGACCCGCCGCCAGCAGTTGCATGGATTCGTGCGCCCGCCGGCGAGTCGAAACGAGCAGGATATCGGCGGACTGAACGCGCGCGGCGACGGCCGGCGGCGGGGATTGCGGATCTTTGATCCCGCCGACCTCATAGATCGCCCACCAGTCGCCATAACCTTTGGCGTTGAACAGAATCTTGCGCGACAGGGCCGGCTCGCCATGGCGCACCAGGGTGATCGATCCATGCGTAGTGTTATTGTGCGCCGAGATAGGCGGCACAGCGGATTCTTTGCTTGCAGCCGGCTTGTCCATCACCATCGAAGACGCCTCAACGCCGAGCAAGCCATGGCGCGACCAACGTCTGTCATCCTCCGAACACCCCATGGCCACCGCGTGGCCGACGCCAGAAAGGGTAGCCCTTGCAGCCCGGCGAGACAACCGCCGCCGTTGTTTAGCAAGCGCTGACCTGACGCGCATGAGTACGGCTTAAGGTGCAAGAATTCTCGACGGTGCCGATGGCAAGGGCGCGCTGGGGTTCTTCAGAAAGCCGGCGACATCACCCCAGACACGGGCGGCCGAATTATCAACTAACAAAAGATGATAACCATCAGGATAATAAGCAGAAATATCACTTAACTTAAGGTTTTTTGCAGCCGGAAAAGCGGCGCTCTGGGGAATAATCTGGTCGTGCGCGCCGTAGAGGTAGGCGGTGGGCACCGAAGCCTTGCCCACGCTGCGGTAGCCCTCCTCCATCAGGCTGACGATCCCATAGGTGGTATCGACCCGTGCGCCCCAGATCATCTGCGGATCGCGGCCCATTCGCATCAGCTCCTCGCGGTTATCGGTTGGCGTGATGTGCTTGGTCAGCCACTCCGGCGGGGTCAAAACATGCGCCCCATCGACATGCGCCAAGAGCCAGAGACTGGTCTTGTTCGGCAAAGACTGATGCGACCAGCCCCACACCGCAGGCGAGGCGAGCACCATGCGGTCGAACGCTGGTGGTCGGTCCGAAGCCGTGGCGGCCAGGGCCACGGCACCGCCCATACTAATCCCCACCACCGCCAGGACGGCATTGGGATGGCGCGCCCTCGCCAGGGCGGCAAAGACCCGCAGGTCCTCCAGCAGCAGCGGCCCGCCCCAAACCCCGCGCTGTGGCGAGCGACCAAAACCACGCTGATCATAGGCATAGGTCGCAATACCCTGGGCGGCCCACGCCGGGCCGGCCAGGTGAAACGCCTGGGAATAGTCGTTCATGCCATGCAGACCGACCACCACGGCCCAGGGCTCCTCACCACGGGCATATCCGAGCG
Source organism: Caulobacterales bacterium (assembly GCA_947480815.1). Taxonomy (GTDB): domain Bacteria; phylum Pseudomonadota; class Alphaproteobacteria; order Caulobacterales; family Caulobacteraceae; genus Caulobacter. The sequence goes on from CANKEA010000042.1 coordinate 1,575, forward strand.
GCATCCATCGCTGCATCCCCAACCTTGTACCGTCGAAACTTACGAAAGCATCGTCTTCCAGCCGTGGGCCACCAAAGCTTGCGCCCGGCATCCCGGCCTGCTGGATCACCGGTGCGCAGGCGCTCAGGCCCATAAGGCTGGCGGATAGACTGAGCAGGCGGCGGCGGTTCATGTCACCATCCATGCTGCCAAGCGCACGGCCTCACGGCAGGCGCATCCGCCAAACCCCCTTGAATCGGTCCGGGTCGGCCGCCTTGTTATGCCGCAGGATCACCAGGGTTCCGGCACGCGCCATACCCTTCGCCGCCTCCTTCACGCGCGGTAGGGCGCGATGCCAGTTCTCGGCATCCATCGCCCGGGCTGCCTGTTCAGGACCTATGGACTTGCCGGGCCCGGCCTTGGATAGCAGATCGAGGATGGCAACTTCAGCGGGCTGTGTCATGCCGATCAGGGTAGTCGCGGCAGGCTTTCAAGGGCAAGCTTGGCTTATCGATAAGAGAGTCACAGGTTTGGGAGGCGAGACCGATGAACTGGAAGGTGAGCGTGGTCACGGTAGCGCTGCTGGCCGCAGGATGCGCACGCAACACCATTGCCAATACCTTCCCCGTCGTTGAAGGCGCTAAGCTCATCGGTGGTGACTGCATCGGCGCGGCTAACCTGCCCAAGGGCTGGAAGATCTACGCCCAGAAGCTCGACATCGACGATGAACTTGTCTCGCCCGCCGAGGTGCTGCTCAGGGCCCCCGAGCCGGAATACAAGGGCTTTTTCTCGAAGTACGTGACACACAAGGGGCTAATCGAGGCCCAGGTCCGCGATATGTCGAATGTGCCAGACTTCGCGGGGCGCCCCACCTATGAGGACCGAATTCGCCAGGGTCTGCCCGGCGGCGGCGGCGTACGCAGCACCTTGCGGAACGGCGCCCTGACGCTCGAAGGCTACGCGGGCGGTGCCACGCAATATTTCTTGGCCAACGACGCCAAACATACTCTGCTCACCTGCACCCCGCCCGGCCATAACGAGGAGCCCTGGTGCAAGGTGACCACCGAGTTCAAAGACGGGAAATACAGGATCACCACCGGCTTCACCTACGACCAAACCTTGAACTTCAAAGACATGGTGGCCCAGGCCACAGCTGTCGTCCCAAAAGTCTTTGTGCCCTGTGGCCGCTAGGTAGCATCTTGCGGTGGCGATAGAGTTTCCCGCTATCGACGCTCGCTATGCACGCCGAGCCGGCGAGCGTGTCGCCTATCCCCCGAACAGGGCGCTCGGCATTGCCCCCACCACTGCCGCCGTCATGCAGGTGGCGAAGAAGCCGGCCAACATAGCCTTGCCGCACAGTGCAATGATCTCGGCCCGACGATCAGGGGCCAGCACCGAATAGCCCGCCACATTGATGCCCACCGAGGCGATATTGGCGAACCCGCACAGCGCGTAGGTCATGATGATCCGGGTGCGTTCGGAAATCTCGCTCACGGGCACGACGGCGAGGCGGATGAAGGCGGTGAACTCCGTCAGCACCAGTTTGGTCCCGAGCAATTGCCCAGCCTTTAAGGCGTCATGCATATCGATGCCAATGCACCAGGCGACGGGGGCGAAGATGATGCCCAGGATGCGCTCGACGCTGATCGGCGCGCCGGCCACCTGCGGGAAAATACCTAGAATACCATTGGCGATAGCCACCAGGGCCACGAACACGATCAGGGTTGCGCCGACGTTGAGCACGATATTCAGGCCATCACCCGTGCCCTTGATCACCGCATCAATCGAGCTGTCGTAGGTCTTTTCCTTACCGCCCGAGACCTCCTCGGGCTGCTCCATCAGCGGGTTGCGCGGCACCAGGATGCGGGCCAGCAGCACACCGGCCGGGGCCGATATCAATGAGGCCGTCAATACGTGGGCGGCGGCATTGGGCAGCACATCCTTCAAGATCGTCGCATAGGCCACCATGGTTGAGCCGGAAACACAGGCCATACCGACGGTGATGAGCATGAACAGTTCGGAACGGCTCAGCTTTTCGAGATAGGCCCGAATGACGATGGCACCCTCCACCTGGCCCATGAACACCGTCGAGGCCACCGCCAGGGCAGCAGGCCCGCGCAGGCCCATGGTACGCTGGAACAGAAATCCAAAGCCCTGCGTGATCCACTTCAGCACCCGCCAGTGCCACAGCAGGGCCGCCAGGGCGCAGACCACAAGGATGACCGGCAGCACCCGGAAGCCGAACACAAAGAGCGCGCCAGGATTGGTCAGGCTATAGGGCTGGGGATCGACGCCGGCGAGGAAGCCGAACACGAAGGCCACACCGCTCTGGGTGGCATTGGCAAGGCCATCGATGGCAACGCCCACCTTGGCCACGGCGTCGCGCAGCAAGGGCACGCCAAACAGCGCTAGTACCATGATGATCTGCACCGCCACAGCCCCAAGCGCCATCTTCCACGGGAACGCCTTACGGTCTTCCGAGAACGCCCAGCAGGCACCCGGGATCAGCAGTATGCCGACGATGCTCTGGATGTTTTCCAGCGTGTACATGTGCGAGATGCCCCCAGATTCTGAGGGGTAAATGACACCGGTTTAAGCGAGGATGGCAAGCCACGATGCGCCCGCGGTTGCCCTCGGCCCCTCTTGCGCATGCCAAGCGCGCGGAGCCTAAAGCCCGAGCAGGGTCCGCACCGCCGCCGCAGCTTGTGCCAGAGCTAAGCCCGCAACCGATTCGGCCCCGGCGGGCTGGCCATTGTCCGCACCCTCGCGCATCGCGATGTCGATGGGGATTTCCGCGAGCAGGGGCAGCCCCTGTGCCGCAGCCTCGGCCTTGCCTCCCCCGCGCCCGAAAATCTCGATGGCTTCACCTGTCGCGGGGTTGGTGAAATAGGCCATGTTCTCGATCAGCCCCAGGATCGGAGCATGGGTGCGCTTGAACATCGCCACCGCCCGCCTGGCGTCGATCAAGGCCATCTCCTGGGGGGTGGAGACCACCACAATCCCGTCCAACTTGATCTTCTGCACGATGGTCAGCTGGATATCGCCAGTGCCCGGCGGCAGGTCGAGCACCAGCACGTCGAGCGGCGCGGATTCGGCACCCCACGCCACATCCTGCGCCAGCTGACGTACTGCAGACGAGGCCATGGGCCCGCGCCAGATCGCAGCCTGATCGCCCTCGATCATCAGTCCGATCGACATGGCCTTCACCCCGTGGCCAATCAAAGGCTGCAATTTTCCGCCCGCGAAGCTTGGCTTGCCAGTCAGCCCCAGCATGCGCGGCACCGAGGGGCCGTAGACGTCGGCGTCCAGCAGTCCGACCGAAAGCCCCAGCCGCTGCAGCGCCACGGCCAGGTTCACCGCCACGGTGGACTTGCCCACCCCACCCTTGCCACTGGCTACGGCGATAACCCGGCGCACATGCACGGGGCGTTCGGCCTCAGCCTGCGGGTGAAGCTGGGCGCGCGGATCGACGGCAACCCGCGCCGATGTCTGTTGCGACGGTGCCGGCGTATTGCTGTGAGCCTGGGTCTGAAGCTTGGGACGAGCGGCTGCGGTCATCACAACCTGGGCCATTTCCACGCCATCCAGCGCAGCCAGTGCCTTTTCCGCAGCGTCACGCACTGGCGCATAGAGCGCCGCATCGCCGGGGACGACTTCCAGCATGAACCCGGCCTTGCCGCCGGCCACCACCAGCCCCTGCACCAGCCCGGCCTCGCGAAGGCCCAGCCCAGACTTGGGATCACGCACTCCGTCCAGAGCCTTCAGCGCCGTTTCGCGGTCAACAACCATGGCCTTAGTCTCGCCCCTGTCCTGCGGTAGCTTGCGTTGAGCTGCTGCGAGCCTCATATCCGCGTGACGGTGCCGGTTTACAAGCCACACCCTTTTTCTTCCCGTTGCCTTCCTGAAAGACGCTGCGCCCCACATGCCCTGGAACGACAACAATTCTTCTGGCCCCTGGGGCGAGCCCCCAAAGGACAGCGGCTCCGGCGGTGCCGGCGCACGCAAGCCTCAACGACCCACGGGCCCCAAGGGTGGCGGCTCGGGCGGTTTCGACATCGATCAGTACCTAGACCGCGGCCTCAACTGGTTGCGCCAGATGTTCGGCGGCCCTGGCGGGGTGAAGCCCGGAGCCATTGCCGTGGCAGCGGCGGTGGGCGTGTTGCTCTGGTCCCTGTCCGGCGTCTATATCGTCCAGTCAGACGAAGAAGGTGTCGTCACCACGTTTGGAGCCTTCTCACGCCGGGCCACCCCAGGCCTGCGCTATCATCTGCCTTCCCCGATCGAGACGGTGGAGAAGGTCTCGGTCACCAACCTCAATCAGCTGGTCATCGGCGGAGACACAAATAATCCTGTGCCGGAAGAGAGCCTGATGCTCACCGGCGACGAGAACATCGTCGATCTGAATTTCTCGGTGCAGTGGCGCGTGTCCGACGCGGCCAAGTACCTGTTCAACATCCGCGACAACACCCAGGTGGTCAAATCCGTGGCCGAGAGCGCCATGCGTGAAGTGGTGGGCAAGAACCAGCTCGACCCCATCCTCTCGACCGGTCGCGGCCAGGTGCAGACCGCAGCGCGCGAGCTGATGCAGCGCATCCTCGACAACTACCAGTCCGGCATCGACATTGTTGACGTGCAGATCCGCAACAGCCAGCCCCCGGCACAGGTGATCTCAGCCTATCAAGATCTGGCCAAGGCCGGCCAGGACGCCCAGAGCGCCATCAACGAGGCCCAGACCTACCGCAACCGCGTAATCAACGAAGCCAAGGGCGACGCCAGCCGCATAACTCAGTCGGCCGAGGGCTATAGCGAACAGGTCACGCGCGAAGCCCAGGGCGAGGCCGCCCGGTTCAAATCGGTCTATGGCGAATACCGCAAAGCACCGGGCGTCACGCGCCAGCGGCTCTATCTGGAAACCATGCAGCGCGTGCTGACCAACAGCAATAAGGTGGTGGTGGACTCCCGCGCTGCCTCCACGCCGATCATCCTGCCGCCCGACGTGTTCCGCGGCCGCAGCGGGGCCGAACGCCCACCCAGTGCCTACGCTGCGCCGGCTGCAACGCCCCAGGCGGCCCAGCCCTCTGTCGCTGCCCAGGGAGGCACACGATGAAGCCATCCCGTAACACCTGGCTGGCCTATGGCGTGATCGCCGTCGTGGCCTTGGTTGTTCTCGGCAACAGCCTCTATCTGGTCGACCAGCGAAAACAGGCGATCATCCTGCGATTTGGCGAGCCGGTCGGCGTGGTCGCCACCCCGGGGCTCAAGCTCAAGACGCCGTTCGTCGAGAACGTGGTCCTGCTCGACAACCGGAATCAGGCCCTGGAAGCCAGCCAGGAAGAGATCATCGGTGCCGACCAACAGCGCCTCGTGGTCGACGCCTTCCTGCGTTACCGCATCAACGACCCGCTGCAGTTTTATCGCACCCTGCGCAACGAGCAGAACGCCGCTAGCCGGCTGGAACCCCTGACCAACTCGTCGTTGCGTCAGATCCTGGGCGGGGCGAAATCAGCCGATATCATCTCCGGCGAACGCGACGCCCTAATGAAGCGCACGCGCGACGATGTGGCTCGCCGCGCCGCCGAATCCCGCCTGGGCGTGCAGATCATCGACTTGCGAATCAAACGCGCCGACCTGCCGACCGCCAACCAGGAGGCCGTGTACCGCCGCATGCAGACCGCCCGCCAGCAACAGGCGGCCCAAACCCGCGCCGTCGGCGAACAGAACAAGCGCTCGATCACGGCGGGTGCCGACAAGGAAGTGGCCATCACCCTGGCTTCCGCCACAGAAACCGCAGAGACCACGCGCGGTAAGGGCGAGGCCAAACGGGCACAGATCTTCGCCTCGGCCTACGGCAAGGACGCCAGTTTCGCGGCATTCTACCGCTCGATGCAGGCCTATGAGGCGTCGATCGGAACCGGCACGACGATGGTGCTGTCGCCGGATAGCGACTTCTTCAAATATTTCTCGAAAGGGCCAAACGCGCGCTAGCGGTCGTTATCGCGCCCCGCGCGGCGGTCTAGCGCCGACCGAGCGGGGCCCAGGGATTCACCCCCGGACCCCAGGGATCGATAATCCAGCCTCCGGACTTGAGGCTGAGCTGCTTGCCGCCTGATCGGTCTTGAAAGCTGGACGCGACGAACACCGGCCTGTCGCCCTGGCGATAGATCGCGCCCGCCAGATAGACCTGCTTGTCGAAGCCAGCCGCGCGCCGACCAAACGCCGTCGGGGTGCAGGTATTGACCACCGCATAGACCGGCAGGTCCTTCACCACGCCAAAACCCGTGACCTTCGCGTCGATGGCCCCGATCAGGGTCAGCCACGCGCCGGAATAGAGCCATGCCGTCTGGCTGGCCACAGCGCGGGTGAACGCCGGGCCACTGTTGACCAGTCTGCCCCGGATCAGTTCCTGGCCAGCAGGCCGCGCCGGCGGCGGGGTGTCAAAAGCGAACCACTGGCGCCCGCCCATGCAGGCCGCCGCGGCCCATTGCGGTGTCAGGGCCGCGACCAGCAGCAGCGGAAGCAAAATCCGCATCATGTCGAGGGTAACAGGACGGCGGCAATCAAATCTCGCACCTCGTGCAGGTCGATCGAGATGCGCACGCACAGGCCCTGCATCTCGTCGGTCGCCTCCAGCATATCCGGCACCATGATGGTCATCATCCCGGCTGACGAGGCGGCACGGATGCCGTTATGGCTATCTTCCAGCGCCAAGCAGTCGGCCGGGGCGACACCCAGCCGCTCGGCCGCCAGCAGGAAGGGATCGGGGTTGGGCTTGGGCCGCGCCGCATCGCCGCGTGCCACGACCGTATCAAACCGGTCCAGCAGACCATGATGGCCGATGTGGCGTTCCATCGTCTCGCGGTTGGATGAGGTGCAGATCGCGCGCTTGAGCCCGAGGCTATCAAGCGTATCGAGAATTTCCAGCACGCCAGCCTTGAGCCGGACCTCGGCGTCGGTCAGCACATGAAAGCGACGAGTCGCGTCCTCGCGGAACACTTCGGTATCGAAATCCTGGCCGTAGTGCCCCCGTAGAATTCCCACACTGCTGAACCAGGGCAGTCCTACCATGCTATGGATCACCTCAAGCGGCAGGTGGAACCCCTGGGCCTGGGCGGTCTCCAGCA
>CANKEA010000043.1 GCA_947480815.1 Caulobacterales bacterium
CCGGCCAACGTATCTCTTTGCCCAATTCCCGTATCATGGTGCACCAGCCTTCCGGCGGTTTCCGTGGTCAGGCGTCCGACATCATGCGGCACGCTGAAGACATCATCAAAACCAAACGCCGCCTCAATGAGATCTACGTCAAACATTGCGGCCGCACCTACGACGAGGTGGAAACCACGTTGGATCGTGACCACTTCATGAGCGCTTCGGAAGCCAAGGACTGGGGTATCGTCGACCACGTCTATGAGACCCGCGACGGGGCCGAGGCTGAGGTCAATCAGGACTAGGCTGTCCTAGCCTCTGCGATGAGGGCCTAGATCACCCCGACGGGCTTGCCGGTGAAGACGCGGTAGCCCTTGTCTGCGGCCAGACTGAGCATTTCCTTGTCGCCGCTGGTGTCTCCATAGGCGGCGGTAAGCTTTATGTCGGTGCCCAGGGCTTGGATCAGTCGTTTTACCTTTTCCGCACCGCGGCAGTTCGCGCCGTCCAGCGGTCCGCGAATCTTGCCATTAGCGTCTACCGATAGGCGGCTGCCGATCAGGAGGTCGGCGCCCAGGCCGCGCGCGAACGGTGCCACAATAGTTTCTGGGCTGGCGGTCACGATGACGATTTTGGCGCCCATGGCTCGCCAGCGTCTCCAGGCGGCCACGGCGTCGGGCCTAAGCAGGGCCTGGGCATGACCCTGTGCGAAGTCGCGGGCGCTGTTCTCGACAGACTCCAAGGTCTGCCCGGCCAGGAAATGCCTGATGAATTGGCCTTTCAAACGGCCACGGTCGCGGTGAAAGACATAAGACAGGAGCGCGGGGGACAGCATGAGAATGCCGATCCACCAACCCTGCTGACCGGCTTTCCAGGCTAGGAAGGCCGTGAAACTGTCACGCGCGGTGAGAGTGCCGTCGAAATCGAAGGCCACCAGGGTTTCAGACTCGAGCGGGTCATCCATCATCATCGCCACCTGTGGGGCGATTCCCTGGTCATATCGACGCCGCGAGGCAAAGCCCTTCGGATGGCGTTATTAAAAAGGCACGCCGTGTGCCGGAATGACGCATTGCCAGCACATGCTGGAGCGCAACAAACCTGTGGCGTTTTGGCGACGAACCGCCACAACACGCCATTTTGGGTTGTGCGGCACGGTTGGATCGGGGATTGTCAAGGTTTAGACAAGAACCGGCATCTGTCCTGCATTCTAGGCGGGAAACCGCATTACAGGAGTTCCGGGTTTCCGCGCCGCGTGCGCAGTCTCCCGTACGGAGTAGAAGGCGATATGACCAAGGCAGCCAGCGGTGACGCTAAGAGCACGCTCTACTGTTCCTTTTGCGGCAAGAGCCAGCATGAGGTGCGGAAGCTTATCGCCGGACCAACCGTGTTCATCTGTGATGAATGCGTGGAACTCTGCATGGACATCATCCGTGAAGAGCACAAGATCGCCTTCGTCAAATCCAAGGACGGGGTGCCGACCCCGCGCGAAATTCGCGAAGTCCTCGACGACTATGTGATCGGCCAGGATCACGCCAAGAAGGTTTTGGCCGTGGCGGTCCACAATCACTACAAGCGCTTGAACCACGCGACTAAGAATAACGACGTTGAGCTGGCGAAGTCCAATATCATGCTGGTGGGCCCGACCGGCTCCGGCAAGACCCTGCTGGCCCAGACTCTCGCTCGCATCATCGACGTGCCCTTCACCATGGCCGACGCCACAACCCTGACTGAAGCCGGTTATGTGGGTGAGGATGTCGAGAATATCGTGCTGAAGCTGCTTCAAGCCGCTGATTACAATGTCGAGCGGGCCCAACGCGGCATCGTCTATATCGACGAAATCGACAAGATCAGCCGTAAGTCCGACAACCCCTCGATCACCCGCGACGTCTCAGGCGAGGGCGTGCAGCAGGCATTGCTGAAGATCATGGAAGGCACCGTCGCCTCCGTACCGCCGCAAGGCGGGCGCAAGCATCCGCAGCAGGAGTTCCTGCAGGTCGACACCACGAACATCCTGTTCATCTGCGGCGGCGCTTTTGCCGGCCTGGAAAAGGTAATCAGCGCGCGGGGGCAGGGTGCCTCGATCGGCTTCGGGGCGAAAGTTACCGATCCTGATGAGCGCCGGACGGGCGAGATCCTGCGCAGTGTTGAGCCGGAAGACATGGTCAAGTTCGGCCTGATTCCAGAATTCATCGGCCGTCTGCCGGTGATCGCCACCCTGGAAGACCTGGACGAGCCGGCCTTGGTCAAGATTCTTACCGAGCCAAAGAACGCCCTGGTCAAGCAATACCAGCGCCTGTTCGACATGGAGAATGTGGGCCTCTCGTTTACCGAAGACGCTCTGTGTGCGATTGCGCGTCGGGCCATCACCCGCCGCACGGGTGCGCGCGGACTGCGCTCGATCCTGGAATCGATCCTGCTCGAGACCATGTTCGAACTGCCCAACTATGAGGGCGTCGAGGAAGTGGTGGTCAACGCCGAGGTCGTCGAAGGTCGCGCCCAGCCTTTGGTGATCTACGCCGAACGCAAGCAGGGCGGCGCCGCCTAGGGGCGTTCACGCCGTTAAATTGATCAGCCCGGCTGGAGCGATCCGGCCGGGTTTTTCCTTGCGTGGATCAGAAAAACTAAGAATCGGCGCATTCAATCTCTATTTCACCGATAGGAATTAAAGGTTAAAGCCCAGGCATAGGGTTCGACGCCCGTTCCTAGAGGATATTTGGTTATGATTTCCATTTCACCGGCCGTGGCTCGCCGCGCCTTGCTCACCGGATTTTTGCTCTCCACCGTTGCCAGGACGGCCCTCTCGCAGGAGGCGCCCAACGCCAGCCAGGCTGCGAAGCCGGCCACGGCGGTGGCCCAGGGCCAGCGCGCCGAGGACCAGGTCGGCGCCATTATCGTCACCGCCCGCCGCCGCGAGGAAAGCGCCCAGGCTGTGCCGATCGCCCTGACTGTCACCACGGCTCAGACCCTGGAGCAATCCGGCATCGCCAATGTTGTTCAGCTGACTCAGCTGGTGCCGACGTTGCAGGTCCTGTCGCCCAACGCCCGCAACACAGCCATCACGATCCGCGGCCTGGGCGCCTCCTACGGCCTGGCTAACGACGGGCTTGAGCAGGGGGTCGGGGTCTATGTCGACCAGGTCTATAATTCACGGCCGGCCTCGGCGACGTTCGACTTCAACGATATCCGCCAGATCGAGGTGCTGCGCGGGCCGCAGGGCACGCTGTTTGGCAAGAACACGACCGCCGGCGCGCTGAACATCACCACACTGGACCCGAGCAATACCCTTGAGGGTGTCGCGGAGGCCTCCTACGGCAGTTACAACCTGCGGCAGTTCAGGGGCACCGCGTCTGGCCCATTGATCAAGAATGTCCTGGCGGTCCGCCTGTCGGTCGTCGGCAGCTGGCGTGACGGAAACATCTATAATGCGGTTCAGAAGGTCGATCAGAATGCGATCGACAGCAAATCGGTCCGTGGCCAGCTGAAGTTCACCCCCAGCGACAAGCTGACCGTCCGCCTTAGCGGTGACTATTCGGTTCAGCAGCCGGAATGCTGCACCCAGCTCTATTTCCGGGTCGGAACCACATTGAAGCCTGTGGCCCAGCAATATGCGGCGTTGGCGGCGGGGCGGAACTACAAGGTGCCCAACACCAACATCTACGACCGCCTGGCCGATGTGGACAGCCCGATCCAGGCGGACCAGTGGGCCAGCGGCGTCTCGGGCATCGTCGACTACGATTTTGGTCCCGTCACCCTGACATCGGTCAGCGCCCATCGCGAATGGGACTGGGAGCCACAGAATGACCGCGACTACACCGCGCTAAATGTCACCACCAAGTCAAACAACCCCTCGCACCAGAAGCAGGACAGCCAGGAATTCCGGCTCGCCTCCAATGGCAAGCAGACGGTCGATTGGACCGCCGGACTCTATTACTTCAATCAAAACGTGACCACGCACGGGATCACCCAGTATGGCCGGGATGCCTCCTACTGGCTGTTGCCGACGACCAATTCGCCGGACTCCCTGCTGGACGGTTACACCGTCCTGAACAATTCCAGCATCGACACGACCACTTACGCCGCGTTCGGGCAACTGACCTGGAATATCTCAGACCGGTTCCGAGTCACGCCGGGCTTGCGCTACACCAAGGAGAAGAAGGACGGCTCCTACGCCCAGACCACCTCGGGCGGATCCAACACAACCGACACGACGCTGCTGAACAGGCGCCTGGGTATCGCCCGTCCGCAGTTTTTTACCGCCAACACGGAAGACGGGTCATGGTCGGGCCAGGTGGCGGTTTCCTACGACCTCACACCCGACCTGCACGCCTACGGCACGGTGTCGCGCGGCTTCAAGTCGGGGGGCATCAACATGACGGCCCTGCCGCTGACCAGCGCAAATACGCCGTCCCTGGCGGCGGCCGTGATCAAGCCTGAGGAAGCGAAGGCCTATGAGCTTGGGCTGAAGAGCCAGTTCTTCAACCAGTTCCTCACCGCCAACCTGGCCGCCCATGCCACTGACGTGCAGAACTTCCAGGCCAATGTGGTGGACAGCGGCCCCGGCGCCCTGCGCGGCTATCTGGCCAATGTTGAGAAGGTCAAGGTCAACGGTGCCGAACTCGACCTCAGCACCCGTTCCCTGCGCGGATTTTCCGGCTACCTCAACCTGGCCTGGACCGACGGCAAGTATGAATCCTTCAAGAACGGGCCTTGCCCGCTGGAACGCATCGGAACCTCCACCGCCGCGTGCGACCTGAGCGGCCAGGACCTGCCTGGCGTTTCGCCCTGGGTCGGATCCTATGGTGGGGAATACCGTCAGGACGCATCAATCGCTGGCGTGTCTGGCGAGGCCTATGCGGGCGTCGACGCCAATTTCCGGACCGCCTATTTCGCGGACTCCGCAGCATCCATCTATTCTAGGATCGACGCCTACACGGTTGTCAACCTACGAGCAGGCTTCAAGGCGCATGGCAGCTGGGAAACCTTTGTCGCTGTCAAGAATGCCCTAGACGAGCATTACGTCCAGAACATCACCGTCGTATCGGGCAACTCTGGCCTCGTAGTTGGAACCCCGGGAGACGACCGCACCATCAGCCTGACTGTTCGCGCCCGCTACTAGGGCGAGGCCCAAACGCCGAAGTCTCGGATGCGCCGTAGGCCTTTCTGTCTGCGGCGCTTTCGCGTTTTCACCTTGCTCGGCTTGAATGGCCGCAAAAACGATCCACATAATTGAGCATCAGGCCGCCCAGTTCGGGCGGACGGAGCGTCCGACTCAGGGTCGTATCCGGCTTAACCGCGGTTCGCGGGCGGGGCCTCACCTTGGCGTCCGCCAGCAGTTCGAAGAGAGCAAATGTCCGATATTCAAACGCTACCCGTCCTGCCGCTGCGCGACATAGTCGTGTTCCCGCACATGGTGGTGCCTCTGTTCGTCGGTCGCGACAAATCGGTCCGCGCCCTGGAAGAGGTTATGGGTCACGATAAGCAGATCTTACTGGTCACTCAAAAAAACAGCGCTGATGATGATCCGCGCCCAGAGGACATTTTCGAAGTCGGTGTGCTGGCCACCGTGTTGCAACTGCTCAAATTGCCCGACGGGACCGTGAAGGTGCTGGTCGAGGGCAAGTCTCGCGCGGCGGTGGTAAAGTTTACGCAACAGGACCTGTTCTACGAGGCCGAGGCGACCCTCGTCGTGGAAGACGGTGGCGCGGGCCCAGAAGCCGAGGCGCTGAGCCGCGCTGTGGTTGAGCAGTTCGATAACTATGTGAAACTCAACAAGAAGGTGCCGCCAGAAGCCCTGGCCTCGATCCCGCAGATCGATGATGCGGGGAAACTGGCCGACATCATCGCCGCCCACCTGTCGGTCAAAATCGGCGACAAACAGACGCTGCTTGAAACGCTCGACGTCGGTAGGCGGCTGGAAAAGGTCTTCGCCCTGATGGAGGGCGAGATCAGTGTGCTGCAGGTCGAGAAGAAGATTCGCTCGCGTGTGAAGCGCCAGATGGAAAAGACCCAGCGCGAATATTACCTCAATGAGCAGATGAAGGCGATCCAGCGCGAGCTGGGTGATCCTGACGATCAGCGGGATGAACTCATCGAGCTAGAGCGCCGCATCACGAAGACCAAGCTCTCGAAAGAGGCCCGCACCAAGGCCGATAGCGAGTTCAAGAAGCTGCGCAACATGAGCCCCATGTCTGCGGAAAGTACGGTCGTTCGCAACTATCTCGACTGGCTGTTGTCGATCCCCTGGGGCAAGGCCAAAACCAAGTCTGTCGACTTGGCACGCGCTGAAGCGATCCTCAACGAGGACCACTACGGCCTGGATAAGGTTAAGGAACGAATCCTCGAATATCTGGCGGTCCTGGCCCGGACCAATAGCCTGAAAGGCCCGATCCTCTGCCTGGTCGGCCCCCCCGGCGTGGGTAAGACGTCGCTTGGCAAGTCGATCGCCAAGGCGACCAATCGTGAGTTCGTGCGGATGTCGCTGGGCGGGGTGCGTGATGAGGCCGAAATCCGCGGCCACCGGCGCACCTACATCGGCTCGATGCCCGGCAAGGTCATCCAATCGATGAAGAAGGCGAAGACGACCAACGCGTTCTTCTTGCTCGATGAGATCGACAAGATGGGAAGTGACTATCGCGGGGATCCGTCCAGCGCATTGCTGGAGGTGCTCGATCCGGAACAGAACTCTACCTTTGCCGACCATTATCTTGAGGTCGACTATGACCTGTCGCCGGTGATGTTCGTTACCACGGCGAACAGCCTGAACATGCCCCAGCCTCTGCTTGATCGCATGGAGATCATCCGCATCCCCGGCTACACAGAGGATGAGAAGATCCAGATTGCCCTGCGCCACATCTTGCCGCGTGTGACCAAGGACAACGGCCTGAAACCCGCTGAATTCGTGGTGCCCGAAGCGGCGATCCGGGATCTGATCCGCTACTACACCCGGGAGGCTGGGGTGCGCTCATTGGAGCGTCAAATCGGCAACCTGGCCCGCAAAACCGTTCGCGATCTGGCGCGCGAAAAACGGGTCTCGATTACCATCGATGACGAGCAGCTCGCCAAATACGCCGGCGTTCGCCGTTACCGCTATGGCGAAACTGACGAGGTCGATCAGGTTGGCATCGTCACTGGCCTGGCTTGGACCGAGTTTGGCGGCGAGATTTTGACCATCGAAGCTGTGAAAATGCCGGGCAAGGGCCGCATGGCCATCACCGGCAATCTCAAGGAGGTGATGAAGGAGTCGATCTCTGCGGCCAATTCCTATGTGAAATCGCGCGCCACCCATTTTGGTATCAAGCCGCCGCTGTTCGACAAGACCGATGTGCACGTGCACGTCCCCGAAGGGGCTACCCCTAAGGATGGTCCTTCGGCCGGCGTTGCCATGGCGGTGGCCATGGTCTCGGTTTTGACCGGGATTCCGATCCGCAAGGATATCGCCATGACCGGCGAGATCACTCTGCGTGGTCGCGTGCTTGGCATAGGCGGTCTCAAGGAGAAGCTGCTGGCGGCCCTGCGTTCAGGGATCAAGACCGTCCTTATCCCGCAAGACAATGAAAAGGACCTCGCCGAGGTGCCGGATACGGTTAAGGCCGCGCTAGAAATTATCCCGGTTTCAACCGTCGATCAGGTGCTGGCGTTGGCACTGACCGGTCCCTTGACGCCCGTTGAGTGGAACGAGGACGAAGAACCGATCGCTGCAACGCCCGCCAGTGCAAGCGATCTCGACATCGATCCCTTGGTAACTCACTAGAAAAATCTCTTCCTGAACGTTGATAATAAGCGCGAGATGGAATTTTCCTGTCCTTCGGGCGTTTGACGCGGCCTAGGTCGGCTACATAATCGCCTCGCGCTTTCGCGAGGGCCCCCATAGGGGCGACGTCACCAATAGGCTGGGAGACTCTCGCGACAACCAAGGCCGAGTTAGTAAACGCGACTGGCGAAAGCCGGTTTGACCAAGGATCAAGCCAAGGGTGATCTGGAGGCCTTTATGGCCGCCGTGACCCAGTCTTTGAAGGCTTGGGCTGAAGTTCGGCTGGTCGGATTTGGCAGCTTCGTGACTGTGAAACGCGCCGCGGGGGCGGCCCGCAACCCGCGCACGGGCGAGGCCGTCATGCGCCCTGCCTCCAACACTGCCCGATTCCGCGTCGGGGATGGCCTCAAGAGCGCGCTGAACTGATCAGCCAAGGCGGAGGAGGGCACCTTGCCGCCCTCGGCTGATCCCAGCATTGGCTTAGTTTTGCATTTGCGCCCGGGCACGATATGGAAGCCTCCACGAAGACGGGCGGCTAGCTCAGCGGTAGAGCGTCTCCTTTACACGGAGAGGGTCGGGGGTTCGATCCCCTCGCCGCCCACCAACTTGCGTCTCGTGCTCGCCCCTTAGCGGCAGCCGAGCGTTTAGAGGCGTGGCGCGCGTGACCTTAATCCGTTGCCGTAACCAGAATCGTGAGGGCGTTGCCTCCGACTCATCCCGCCGAGGGCCTTAAGCGCACCCCCCTTGAAACGATCCTGAAGGCCACACCCCTCAAAGTTAGTGGCAATCTAGGGGGGGGTCTGCGGTCTAG
>CANKEA010000044.1 GCA_947480815.1 Caulobacterales bacterium
GTACAAAGGCCAGAACCGCTAGATGGGCGGCGGCCGAACAGAAGGCGCAAGGGTCGGGCTTACCGTTATTCGTGCCGTGATCCGGCTCGGCGGGACCGCCGTGGTCCATCGGCATCCCCGGCATGTCCATGGCCATGCCGCCCATGGCCATCGCTGCCATATCTATGTCGTCGCCGGGCATGGCTGAAGCGGAGAACGGCGTCGCGCCGCCCGCCTGCATTACGACCGAAGCCACCGACGCATAGGAAAAAAGCGCTACGGCTAGAACCGCAGTCGTCCAGGCCATCCGAAAGGATCGGCTGAAAAGTCTCATGCGCCGGGCGAATGATTCGTCGTCAGGGGCGGGCCTCCCCGTCATCTGTCAGCATTATAGGGAAGGGTTCCCAGCGCAGCAAGCCACGCTGAAGCGTAATCCGGGCTTGAACCCGTCGTTAATGGGCGTTGGCCATAATGGCCTGATGAACCTGGACGAACCCCTATCGTCGCAGGGGTCTGGCGCGGTCACGGCCGAACAGCTGGGCACCCTCAGCCATGAGTTTCGCACGCCCTTGAACGGTGTGCTGGGCATGGCGCGTCTGCTGGAAGGCACGCGCCTCACCGCCGAACAGCGCGCCTATGTGACAGCGCTCAAACAGAGCGGGGATCACCTCCTATCGCTGGTCAACGACGTGCTCGACTTCACGCGCCTGGGGGCCGGTGGATTAGACCTGCATATCGCGCCGGTCCATCCGCCCACCCTGTTGCGACAGGTCGCCGAGCTGATGAGCCCGCGCGCCCACGAAAAAGGGTTGGAGATCGCCTGGGCCTGTTCGCCGGAGCTGGGGTCGTTCCTGGCCGATGAAGGCCGCTTGCGCCAGGTGCTGCTTAACTTCGCCAGCAATGCGATCAAGTTTACCGCTGAAGGCGGGGTCCTGCTGCTGGCCGAACGGACCGACGCTGGTCAGGTGCGGCTATCGGTTCAGGATACCGGTCCTGGCGTGGCCGCAGAGTCACAAGCCAAGATTTTCCTGCCCTTCGTGCAGATGGACGCCGCCCATGGCTCGCAGCTCGGCGGCGTCGGCCTAGGCCTGGCGGTCGTCGCGCGTTTGGCGCAGGCGATGGACTCCACCGTCGGCGTCGGCGATGCGCCCAGCGGCGGGGCCGAATTCTTTTTCGAGGGCAATTTCGCCCCCGTTGCCCCGCCGGTCGCGGCCAGGGAGCTGGCTGGGCTTACGGTTGGCATCGGCTCGCCCAACCCGATCATCCGCGCTGCAGCTGCCCGCCAGATCGAGGCGAGCGGTGGCCGCGCTGTCCAGGCCGCGACCATCGAAACCTTGCTGGCGCTCGCGCCGCCTGACGCCGTTTTGCTCATCGACGAGCGTCTCAGCGATGAAATGGGCCCGATCCAGGTGCCGATCGGGCGCGCCGCGATCATCTTGCTGGCCCCCGAGGAGCGCGCCCTGATCGAGTTGCGCCGCGCGGCCGGCTTCCGGGGCTATCTGATCAAGCCGCTGCGGCGGGTCTCCCTGGCCCAGCGCGTGCTTGCGGCATTGACCAACGGCGCGGCCAGTGCCGAAATGGCGATCGAGGATGAACGTATCGCGCCCTCCGCCGCCAAGGGTGCGCGCGTGTTGCTGGCCGAGGATAATCCGATCAACGCCATGCTGGCGCGCATTCTGATCGAGCGCGAAGGTGCCGAGGTTGAGCGCGTTACCAATGGTCAGGAGGCCCTGGCCGCCCTGGCGGCGGGCACCTTTGATCTTGTCTTGATGGATTTGCGCATGCCGGGCCTGGACGGCGCGGCCGCTACGCGGGCCCTGCGCGCCAAGGGGATCACCACCCCGATCGTGGCCCTCACGGCGGATGCCTTTGAGGACGACCGCTGCACCTGCCTCGCGGCGGGCATGGACGATTTTCTGGTCAAGCCATTGACGCCTGAAACCCTGCGTTCGGCTCTGCTACGCTGGACGGGACCGGTCGGAGCCGTCAAGGTCCCGATCTAAAGCCCAGGCGCTTCGCTTGGCGGCAGATAGCTTCCGGGGGCGGTGTGAGCGACGTAGAAAAACCCAATAAACGCAGTGTGGCCGAGGTGCTCCGCGCGCTGCGCCAGCCCAAGGTCCTCACGATGCTGGCTCTGGGCTTCGGCTCTGGCCTGCCGTTCCTGCTGACGGGCAACACCTTTGGATATTGGCTGCGTGATGAGGGCGCATCGCTCAAGGCGATCGGCTTCATCTCCTGGGTGGGCCTAGCCTATTCGTTCAAATATCTATGGGCACCGCTCGTCGACCGCCTGCCCTTGCCGGTCCTCGACAGGCTGGGCCGTCGCCGCGCCTGGATGGTTCTGTCGCAAGTGATGGTCGCGCTTGGCCTGTTGGGCATGGCGATGACAGGTCCCCAGGCGGGTTTCGTGGTTCTAGGCCTCTTCGCCGTCATCACGGCGTTTTCGTCGGCGACCCAGGATATTGCTGTTGATGCATGGCGGATTGAGTCTGCGGCCGACGGCGAGGAGCTCGGCCTGATGACCTCCGCCTTCCAGCTAGGCTACCGAGGTGCGCTCATCGTTGCCGACGCCCTGATCCTGGCCGCAGCCGCCCGCATGGGCTGGCCGGGATCTTACGTGCTGATGGCAGGGTTTATGAGCATCGGCCTCATCGCCAGCCTTGTAGCGATTGAGCCAACGCGCGCCGACGCGGCGCTAAAAAGCAAGGCGGCGATCTGGAGCCCGCGTGGGCTATTTGATGCTGTGATCGGTCCGTTTATCGACTTCTTCCGCCAGCACGGCAAGCTGGGGCTGCTGATGCTCGCGGCCGTGGCGCTGTACCGCCTACCCGACTTCGTCACCGGTCCGCTGTATAATCCCTATTATCATGATCTTGGCATGACGAAGGATCAGGTCGCCGCGGTTCGCGGCTCGATCGGTTTGATCGCCTCGGTGGCCGGCGTGGCGGCCGGCGGGCTCAGCGCAGTGCGGTTAGGCTTCTTCCCGACCCTGATCCTTGGTGCCGCCCTGCAGGCCCTGGCCATCGCCGCCTTTGCCTTATTGGCCTTAATTCCGGGAAACTTTGCCGTGTTCAGCGCGGTGATGGCCGCCGACAATTTTAGCATCGCCTTCGCGGGTGTGGCGCTCGTGGCTTATATGTCCAGCCTCACCAGCCTTGGCTACACAGCGACGCAATATGCCCTGCTGTCATCGACCTACGCCATGCTTGGCAAGTTCCTCAAAGGCTTCTCCGGCGTGACGGTCGAAACCCTGGCCGCAAGCCATGGGCTGATGTCGGCCTATGCCATCTTCTTCGTCGGTGCCGGGCTGATCGGAATCCCGGCGCTTCTATTGTTCGTTCTGTTGGCCCGGCTGCATGCGCAGAAGTTCTCGGCGTCAGCGGACGCAGGATCCGCGCAGGCCTAGGACAACTCCACCCCGAACTGCAGTTTGG
The DNA here is from genome assembly GCA_947480815.1 of Caulobacterales bacterium. Classification (GTDB taxonomy): domain Bacteria; phylum Pseudomonadota; class Alphaproteobacteria; order Caulobacterales; family Caulobacteraceae; genus Caulobacter. The sequence continues at coordinate 3,414 of CANKEA010000044.1, forward strand.
CGAGTTTGGCGTAAAGCCCGCCCTGGGCGCTAAGCTCGGCGTGGGTGCCGGTCTCAACCACGCGGCCCTTCTCCATCACCACGATACGGTCAGCCTTGAGTACTGTGGCGAGGCGGTGAGCGATCACCAGGGTTGTACGGCCCTGCATGGCATTGTGTAGCGCCTGCTGCACCAGGCGCTCATTTTCCGCGTCCAGCGCGCTGGTGGCCTCGTCGAGCAATAGGATTGGCGCGCTTCGCACCAGGGCACGGGCGATTGCCAAGCGCTGTTTCTGCCCGCCCGACAGGCTCTTGGCCCGCTCGCCCAGGGGCGCGTCGAAGCCGCCAGGCAGGGCGTCAATGAATCCGGAGGCCTGGGCGGCGGCGGCGGCGGCGTAGAGGTCGTCGAAGGAGGCGTGCTCGTTGCCGAAGCGTATATTGTCGCGCGCTGAGCCCGAGAACAAGGCAGCGTCCTGCGCCACCAGGGCCAGGCGCGATCGCATCTGCTGCAAATTGGCCTGTCGCAGATCAACGCCATCGATGCGCACCGTCCCCGCCAGGGGATCATACAGCCGCAGCAGCAGCCGCAGGACCGTGCTCTTGCCGCCGCCAGACGGGCCCACCAAGGCTACGGTCTCGCCCGGCCTTACGCTCAGGGAGAAGTCCGTCAGTGCCGGCATGTCTGGGCGGCCCGGATAGGCGAAGCTGACGTGGTCAAACACGATCTCGCCCAGCGGCGGTTCGTGCATAGGAACCGGGGTTGCAGGACTGGCGATAGACGGTCTGGCCTCCAGAAGTTCGCCGATCCGTTCCATCGCACCGGCCGCTTTCTGCACGTCGCCCCAAACCTCGCCAAGGGCCCCGGTGGAACCGGCAGCCATCACCGCCAGGAAGGCGAACTGGATCAATGCCCCCCAGCTCATCTCGCCGCGCAGCCCGGCGTGAACGCCAAGCCAGAACACCGCCACCACCCCGCCGAACACCAGCACAATGACCATGGCGATCATGCTGGCGCGCGCACTCATGCGCTTGACCGAGGTGGCGAAGGCCGCGTCGACGGCAGCGGAAAAGCGAGCTGAGCCGGCGATTTCGCGCCCAAAGGCCTGCACGGTTTCCAGCGCGTCTAGGGTCTCGCCGGCGTGCCCAACCGCATCGGCGAAGCGGTCCTGGCTGGCGATGGTCAGTTTACGCACTCGTTTTCCGAACAGGAAGATCGGTGCCAGCACGAACGGGAACAGCAACAATACTAGTCCGGTCAGGCGGGGGCTAACCACCATGAGAAGGGCAAGCGCGCCCACCAGCGACAGCAGGTTGCGCAGGGCGATGGAGATCGAACTGGAGAGCAGGTTCTCGATGATCGAGACATCTGTGGTCAGGCGCGACAGGACCTCGCCGGTTCGTGTCTTAATGAAGAACGAGGGGTCGAGGGTGAGGATGTGCCGGTACAAGGCCTGCCGCAGGTCGGCCACCACCCGCTCGCCCAGCTTGGTGACGAAGAAGTAGCGTAGGGAAGACGACAGGGCGAGCAGCACCGCCGCCGCGAATAGCAGCAGGAACCAAGGGTCGATTGAGGCCGCCGTCACATGGGCCGCCTTTGCCCCCGTGATCTGTTCGACCAACTTCCGCAGAGCACCGGACAGGCCGAGCATGGCAACCGTGGCGGTGAGCAGGAAAAGCATGGCGAAGGCCGCATCCTTGCCATGCACGGCCATGATCGGGATCAGCCGACCCAGGCTCTTGAAATTGCGACTCTTGGGCCGGCGCAAGGCTTGGTCGTCGAGGCTCTGCGACAGGGCCGCGCCCTCGCCGGGCCGATCCTGGAGCCCTGCGTCTAATCTGCCTTGACTGTCGCTCATCGGGGTCGCCCCTTGCCTATCGTGCGCGGCTTCTGTATAGCCACGCCCCTTCCAAGGCCGCCTGATTGGACCTTGGCCGCGCTCTTAAAGGTCGGATTGGCCCATGAAACAAGATACCCACCCCGACTATCACTTCATCAATGTGGTGATGACCGACGGTACGACCTTCAAGACCCGTTCGACCTACGGCAAGGAAGGCGACACCCTAAACCTGGATATCGATCCGAAGACCCACCCGGCGTGGACTGGCGGCGACCGTCAGTTGATGGACCGTGGCGGTCGCGTCTCGCGCTTCAACGCCAAGTTTGGCGCTTTCACGCGCAAATAGGGTTCGGAGCGATCCGGAACGGACTAGGGCGGGCCGAAAGGTCCGCTTTTTTATGGCCTGATTGCAGAACGGCCGCGACGGCGGCCTTCTTGTCTAGCCGACCAGATTAAACGCGTCGCGCAGCCGGTCGTGCTGCGCCAGCACCGGATGCGGGGCTTCGATTTCTGGGGTTTTCTGGCAATACATCCGCTGGTCCAGTCGACGGACGCGCTCGAACAGGCGTTCGGAACGTTCACAGAGATGCACAAGGCTCATCGGCAGGTCTTCGATCGGGGCCTCGGTCGTGGTGCTGGCAGAACCGATGTCCTCCGCAAGTCGGTACTGCGACTCGCCGGCGGCTTCTGCTTTCATCTCACCCTCGCGCACGGCGCGCTGAACCAGCAGCCATGAGGCTACCTGCATCAGTTGGGTGGTCAGGCGCATGCTCTCGCCCGCATAGGCCAGGGCCGCATTGCGCGACAGAAGCTTGGACTCCTGCCGGCCGCCACCGTCGAGGTAAGCGGCTGTCTCCTCAACCAGATCCATGCCTTCTTGGAAGGTGCGCTCGAACAGTTCGGACGCGGCAAAATCCTGAACCAACGCGCCCTTGAGGGCGTACCTGGCCGTTCCAGTGCCAAAATCGTCCATAAAACCCCCTACAACAGAACTCAAGATCAGCCTCGGGACCAAGGCTGCAACGGGCGTGCCAAGCATTAAGACTTGGGTAGCCTTAAGAAGCGGTAGCGTCAGGACTTGAAAAATGTGTCCGCGGCGCTCCGGCTGGCCTTCTTGCGGTCGAGCTGAGCCTTCACGCGCGCGATTTCGCCTTCCAGTCCAGCAATCCTCTCTTCAAGGTCCTCTACGCTGTAGAGGTCCAGGTCCTCGCACAGGGCCTCGACGAAGGCCTGCCCGCGCGCCCGCCGTGGTTCCGCTGGCTCTTCCATCGCCCCCTCCTTGCGCCTTATCCCTAGCCGGAGCACAGAAAGCTAAGTTTGCCGCCAAGGCAAGAATTCAGAGGTTAACCGCCGTGAGTGATCCGATCCCCGGGACCATGACCGCCATCGAAATTGAGGGCGGCAAGGGCGAGGCCACGGCCTTGCATCCCGTGCAGGTCGAGACGCCTCAACCCAAGGCCGGCGAGATCTTGATCCGTGTGCGCGCCGCCGGGGTGAACCGGCCTGATGTGAAACAGCGCGAGGGGTCCTACCCGCCGCCGCCAGGGGCCTCGACCATTTTGGGATTGGAAGTCGCCGGCGAGGTGGCCGTTCCCGCCGGTCGTTGGAAGGTTGGTGATAGAGTCTGCGCCCTGCTGGCCGGTGGTGGCTATGCGCAATACGCGGCGGTGGACGCGCGCCAGGCCCTGCCGATCCCGGGCGATCTCGATTTCGTCCATGCGGCGGCGATTCCTGAGACGGCCTTCACCGTTTACGTCAACATGTTCGAGCATGGCGGGCTCCAAGCCGGCGAAACCGTTCTGGTCCATGGCGGCAATAGCGGCATCGGCGTCATGGCGATTCAGATGGCCAAGGCCTTCGGCGCAAAGGTGATCGCCACCGCACGTGGGGTGGAGAAGACAGAGGCTTGTATTCTGCTGGGGGCCGATCAGGCCATCGATACGACGGCGGAAGACTTTGGTGCCCTGCTCAAGAATAGCGTCGACGTGATCCTCGATATCGTCGGGGCGAGCTACGCAGCCAGCAATATGGAGGCGCTGAAGCCGCGTGGACGCCTGGTCTATATTTCCATGGTCGGCGGCAATGACGTTTCCTTGCCGATCTTCACCATCATGCGAAAACAACTTGTCATCACCGGCTCGACGCTTCGCCCGCGCACAGCGGACGAAAAGGCTCGCATTGCTGCGCAGGTCGAGCAGCGGGTCTGGCCGTGGATCGCGGCGGGAGCGATCAAGTCGCTGGTCGAACAGACCTTTCCACTGGCGGATGCGGCCAAGGCCCATGTATGGATGGATGACAGCCATGTCGGGAAGTGCGTGCTAACGGTTTGACAGATCAGGGCGACATAGCCTTTCTGGTCTGTCTGAAATGCGCCGTGGCCAAGATGCTGGACACCGCCCTCTCTCCCCAAGGCATGTTCTCTGACGACTGACGCCTGCCCCGTTTCCTTCGGACACGAAGAGGACTATAAGTCGTCTACAAGACCCGCCCGGCCGAAAGGCCGGGCGCCGCTGTTTCTGGAGTATGCCAATGTCCGATCCGATCCTGATGCCGAAGGCTACCGCCGTCTGGCTGGTCGATAACACCACGCTCGAATTCACCCAGATCGCCGAGTTCTGCGGTCTGCACCTGTTGGAAGTGCGCGGCATCGCTGACGGCGAAGTGGCGCGCGACATCCGCGGTGCCGACCCGATCGCCAACGGCCAGCTGTCGCGCGAAGAGCTCGACCGTGCCCAGGCCGATCCGACCTATCACATGAAGGCTCAAAAGAGCCGCCATGCCGAGCTGCTGAAGCCGACCAAGAAGGCCCCGCGCTACACGCCCGTGTCGCGCCGCCAGGACCGGCCGGACGCCATCGCCTGGTTCCTGCGCAACCATCCGGAAGTGACCGACGCCCAAATCTCCAAAATCCTAGGCACCACCAAGGCCACAATTGACCAGGTGCGCGACCGCACGCACTGGAATGCCGCCAATATCAAGCCGGTCGATCCAGTGACGCTGGGCCTATCTACCCAGCTCGAACTCGACGCCTTGCGCACCAAGGCGGCCGATAAGGCGACCAAGGACGCGGCCAAGAAGGGCGGCGGTGCCACCCTGCTATCGGCCAGCGAGACCGGCGCCCCCGAACCCGAGATCGAGGAAGAGGAAGCGCCCCGCAAGACCGACCTCAGCAACGTCTTCTCCAACACCGCCCGTCACGATGACGAGGGCGACAAGGACTAGGCCTGAATTGGGCTCTGTTTTTAGGTGATCAAGGCGTGGCGGCTCAAACCGTCACGCGCTTGGCTGTCGCCGCCTTCA
>CANKEA010000045.1 GCA_947480815.1 Caulobacterales bacterium
GCCACCTTCGGCATCCGGCCTGATAACCCCGCTACAGGCTATGGCTATATCCAGCCTGGTCCGATGATCATGGAGGGCGTGTTCGCGGTCGAACGCTTCGTCGAGAAACCAGATGCGGCGTCCGCCCAGGGCTATGTGGCCGATGGCTATTTCTGGAACAGCGGCAACTTCGCCTTCCGCGCCGATGTGCTGATGGGGGAGTTGGTGGCATTTGAGCCGCAAATCGCCGAGGCGGTCCGCGCCAGTGTCGCCGATGCCAAGGTTACTGGGCCAGTCGTCTGGCTGGATGACGAAGGCTTCGCGCGTGCCCCGAAAATTTCGCTCGACTATGCGGTGATGGAACGCACCAAGCTCGCCGCCGTGGTACCTGCCGGCTTCGACTGGTCCGACCTCGGTGCCTGGGACGCCATCTGGCAGGCTTCTGACCGTGATGTTTCCGGCAATGCCGTTTACGGTGATGTCGCGCTATCAGATGTCCGCAACACCCTGGTCCGCACCAGCGGTCCGTTCGTCAGCGTGATGGGCGTCGACGATCTGATCGTGGTGGTCGAGGGCGACGCCGTCCTGGTCATGCACCGCGGCCACGCCCAGGACGTCAAGCGCGTCGTGGATGGCCTCAAGAGCAGTGGCCGCGCGGTTGGATGGCGATACCGCGCCGAGCGGGTGACACTGGCGCAGGAAGGTCAGGCCGTCGTCGAACTCTGGCATCTGAACGCGGGTAAGAAAGCCAACCTTCCGCCGGCCCAGACCACTATCCTATCCGGAAAAGTGCGGACTGCAGATGGCGCGATTTATGGCCCCGGCTCACACATCGACAGCACGCAAGCACAGGCGGTGGACGCCGAAGGCCCTGCAAGCTTGCTGGTCACCCTGTGGTCTGCCTAGCGGATCAGCCCTTTCGCGACCGCTGCCAACTCTGGCTTCAGCGGGTACATGTGGGCGTACTGAAGGATCTGTTTGCAGATCAGCCTGAGCCGAGCATCGAAGGCCGGCGCCGGCAGAGTTCCCAGCAACGGTGTGTTCAGCGGTGCCATGGTCCCGCGCTGGAATTCCAGCGCCATGCTCATGCGCGGGCTGGCGGCGAAGTGACTGGTCTGGCTGCCCCAATGTAGCACCGCCTGATTCCAGCAGAGCCAGTCGCCAGGTTCGACCGGCAGGGCACGGATAGCCGGCAGGTCAACACGATACTGCCCATCCTGGGGCGTTCCGTAGGTCGGGTCCTTGTCGGCCGGCAGGATGTACATGCAGCTGTTGTCCGGCACGGCTGAGGTCAGCGGAATCCACACTGTGAGCGACATTGGGGTCTTGTCTGGTGCCAGGGCGGCAAAGCCGCGGTCACGGTGCGGGCGCCAACCCGCCTCTCCGCCGCGAGGATCGACGTGCCAGGCCCAGAAATCGGGCAGCACCTGATAGCCAGGCCCCAGCAGGCTGGCGATGATCCGCGTCTGGCGGTTGAAGGCGGCCCAGGCCTGGTCGAACAGAAAGGCGAGCACCGGCGGGGCCCCAGCGGCAGCCAATTCAGATATTGCCCCCGCCAGCGGCGTAGCCAGGCCGATCAGGCCTGGATCGGTACCCTGAAAATAACCCTCACGGCGCATGCGGTCGTCGGCCTTGCCCCTAGCCGCGCTGGCCAGAGCGCGGGCAGCGAAATCGTCTTGCGGTGCGCCGATGGTCAAGGCTGGGAAGCGCGTCCGCCAAAATCCCTCGTCGGCAAGCCTTTCGAGCGGGAACTCAGCGTTCATTCGCGGCCCGGTCCAGGTACAATAAGGCACAGACGATATGGTAGAACGAGCTGGCTGGTGACGGTTCCTCTACCCAGCTGCCGTCAGCGTTCAGCCGGTCGCGCCAGAGTCCTGGCGTCGGGACATCGAAATACTTCAACAGGCCTTCGACCCCTGCGGCCACACCCTCGGCGCTGCCGCCCAGCAAATGAGCCTTAATGCGCTCCGTCTGGGGCCAAAGCCGCGCCTGGGCGTCATGGATGCTCATATCGTCGAGTAACTGGTTCATCGCCACGCCGCGTGCCGGATCGACGCCGTGGCCCTCAGCGATCAAAATCATCCGACGCGCCGCCGTCGCCGCGTCCGGCCGCTGCGCCAGAGCGCTCCAGCGCAGCAACAACCAGGCCCATTCGAACTGATGGCCGGGCTCTATAATCCGGCCATCTAGGCCCGCCGTGGCATTCCAGTCCCCATCGAAATATTCGCGCAGCCCGCCGCTGACGGGGTCGATAAACTTGGTGAGGGCCAGATTGGCAATCTCATCGGCCAGAGCCCGCCATTGTGGTCCGCCGCCAGCCTCGGTCCAGGCCAGCGAGGCCTCGAAAAGATGCATGTGCGGGTTAGACAGCAGAGGCAGAACCCGCGGATTGGCCTCCTCAAACCCGGCGATGGGATGCGGCAGCATGGCCTTCAGACCCACCAACAGGGCGTCGGCCCGCTGCATCAGGCTGACCGGCTTGCCGAGCACCTCATAGGCCGTGGCCAGGGCAAACAGTCCAAAGGCCTGATCGTAGAGCGCCACACGATCATCCAATGTGGCACCATCCGTTGCCACCAGGGTGCGGATAAGGCCATCCGGTCGGAAGTAATGGGCCTGGTACCATTCGAGCCCAGCCTGCATGGCTTCTTTCCAAGGCCCATCCCAGCCCAGTTCTCCGGCAACAGCAAAGGCGAAGATCTGGCGCGGCTGGACCCGGGCTCGGCGCTGCGCCTCTACCGGGGTGCCGTCGAGCGCCAGCTTCTCATGAAATCCGCCGTGGACATGGTCGTAGCCCTGCGTCCACCACAGGGGGTAAGCGCAATCCAGCAGCCAAGCTTTCAGGCGGTCGCGGGGGGCAATCAAAGCAGCGGTTTGCATGCAGGCTCTTAGACGAATGGCGCTCGTGCTTGTCTCAGGGCGAGAGAGGGATCACAAGACCTGCTAATAAAACGCTCCGGGAAACTCAGCGATGCAAATCTTCCTCGATACAGCCGACGTCGCCCTGTTGAAGGCGGGTATCGCCACTGGCCTGATCGACGGTGTCACCACAAACCCCAGCCTGATCGCCAATAGCGGCCGCGATTTCAAGGCGGTCATCGCCGAGATTTGCGGTTTCTTCGATGGCTCGGTCAGCGCAGAAGTGGCTGCCATTGATGCCCCCACGATGATTGCCGAGGGCCGCGAACTGGCCAAGATTGCCCCCAATGTCACTGTGAAAATTCCGCTCACGCGCGATGGCCTGATCGCCACCAAGACCCTGGTCGATGAGGGCAAGGAGGTCAATGTCACCCTCTGTTTCTCTGCGGTGCAGGCCCTGCTCGCCGCCAAGGCGGGTGCAACCTATATCTCGCCGTTCATCGGTCGTCTGGACGACATGGGCATGCGGGGCATGGAGCTGATCGAGGAGATCCGCGCCATCTACAACATCCATGATTTCAGCACCAAGATTCTGGCCGCCAGCATCCGCACGCCCGACCATGTGCGCGATGCCGCTATCGCCGGTGCCGATTGCGCCACCCTTCCCGTTTCGGTGTTCGAGGCGCTTTACAAGCACCCCCTGACGGAAAAGGGACTGGAGCAATTCTTGAAAGATTGGGCCGGGACCGGACAGTCCATACTCTAGGGCAATCCTCCGCACGCTTGCGGCGAAAACGTCGCTCCACAAGAATCTCGCCGCACCGCACAAATCTGCGTTCGCAATTGCAGCGAACAGAGATTATCGGTGTGGCTCAGAGCTTCTGAGGAGCGGCTTGTTATGAGCAGCATCGATGCCACCGATATCCGCTTGGCCGGGCCTGAAGACGACGACCGGCTGTCGCGCTTCATCCACAGATTCCTGACCCGCAACGGCTTTCCGTTCGTGATGGTAAGCCAGGAGATCGACTTGGTCGGCGGCTTTAAGCGCGTGAAGTTCGAAGATGCCGACGTCAGCCTGAAGTTCGCCCGCGAATGGACCAAAACTGCAGCGACGGCCTAGGCCCTCGTGCGGACAACCCAGCCCTCTGATCCTGGCGGTTGGAAACACTCCGTTACCAGGTTTGTCTCGCCCTATGCTGCGATGCAGCTTAAGCGGCCCGCATGATCAACCTGCCTTTTATCGATCTTGCTGCCCAGCAGCGTCGGCTGCGTCCCGCCATCGACGCTGCCATTGCTCGCGTGTTGGACCACGGCGGCTATGTGATGGGGCCCGAGGTCCGCGACTTCGAAGCCAAGCTGGCGGCCTTTGGCCAATCCCCCATGGCCCTTTCATGCGCCAACGGCACCGACGCGATCGCCCTGCCGCTGATGGCGTGGAACGTGGGCGCAGGAGATGCGGTATTTTGTCCGTCGTTCACCTTTACGGCGACGGCCGAGGTGGTCCCGTGGACCGGGGCAGAGCCGGTGTTCGTGGATGTGCTGGCCGATACCTACTGCGTGGACCCCGCAAAACTGGAAGCCGCTATCGTCGCGGTGAAGGCCGCCGGCCGGCTTAAGCCCGCCGTGGTCATTGCCGTCGATCTGTTTGGGCAGCCTGCGGATTACCCAGCCCTGCGCACCATCTGTGATCGCCACGGCCTCAAGCTGATTGCTGATAGCGCCCAGGGCTTCGGCTGTACCCTGAACGGCGAGCATCCGATTCATTGGGCGGACGTCGCCACTACCAGCTTCTTCCCGGCCAAACCGCTCGGTTGCTACGGCGACGGTGGTGCCGTCCTGGTCAAGGACACGGCATTCTGGAATCGGCTCGACAGCCTGCGCGTGCACGGCAAGGCCGTTGCCGGCGACGGTGTTGATACCGGGCACCATGACCCGAAATACCTCAACACCCGTATCGGCATGAACTCCCGGCTGGACACGATCCAGGCGACGATCCTGATCGAGAAGCTGTCGATCTTTGCCGAGGAGATCATGCTTCGTGAGGCCGTTGCCAGACGCTACATGTCCGGACTGGCGGGCAGCAGGGCCACGGCACCCAAGGCCATCGACGGCGGCCAGTCGGTCTGGGCGCAGTATGTTATTGATCATCCGAACCGCGACGGACTCGCCGCGCATCTCAAAGCCGAGGGTATACCAACAGCGGTCTATTATCCGGTGCCGATGCATCTTCAGCCGCCATACGAGCATTTCGAACGCGGTGCCGGGGGGCTACCGGTAACCGAGGCCGCGGCCGGACGGGTGCTGGCCCTACCGATGCACCCCTACCTGATGGCCAAGGATCAGGACCGCATCATCGCGGCAATCCGCGCGCTCTGAACGCCCTGACGGTCGCGGAGGGTTGGGGCATTTTTGGATTTAGGCCGCCCGATCGAACACGCGGAAAACCTGTTCCTCGCGCTCGTCCCACACCACACTGACCTCTGCAGCGCGTTTCACCCCGTCCTTGCCCAGGGCGGATCGCACCTCGCGCTGGCGTAGGCGGCGTTCGGAGAGGCGGTTGAGGGTGCGGCCACCGCCGAGGTCCTCTTCGATGTCGGCATAGCGTAGCACGGCGTTGATGATATCGCCCGTCGGCGGGCGGGGGATGAAGGCGGTAAAATCGGTGGTCGCCATATCGGTTTAGCCTTTCGGGCCGGAACGGATTTCGATGCCACTACTCTGCTGGTGCGATACGTCAAAATCGGACATATTGAAGGCGGGTGCCGAGGTGAGCCTCGGTTCGGCTTTGGATGGCGCGACCACGGAACACAGACATGCGACACGAAAAAGCAGCAGATCTGCTCAAGCTGGCCCTGCTTTTGGCCGGGTCCGCCGAAGGGTTGACGCTTGACGAGATGAGCCGATCCATCGGGGTCGGTCGGCGCACAGTCGAGCGGATGCGCGACGCCCTGCGCGACCTCTTCCCGCAGTTGGAGGAGGTGGACGATCCGCCCACCAAGCGTTTCCGCATCCCCGGAGGCCTCGACCGGCTGTTTCAGGCACCGCTACCAGAGGAACTGGCCGCCCTTCGCCGCGTTGCGGATCAGGCCCAGGCTACCGGCGCGGCCGCAACGGCCCAGTCGCTGCATAGCCTGGAGTCTAAGCTACTCGCCTCCCTGCGCGGCAGCGACCGTCGCCGCCTGGCCCCCGACCTTGAGGCTATGATGCAGGGTGAGGCCATTGCCATCCAGCCCGGCCCGCGCCCCACCGAAGACCCGGACGTGCTGGCCAAGGTGCGTGAGGCGATTAAGGGCGGCTCGGCCATCGCCTTCAGCTACGACGGCGGCTCCAACCCGGGGTCCCGGCGCGAGGCGACGCCGCTGGGCCTGATCCTGTCGCGCCGCAACTACCTGGTCGCCGCCACCCCGCGCGTGCAGACGTTCCGCCTCGATCGGCTATCGGATCTCGAGGTGTTGAGCCGCATGGGCGCGCCGCCAGAGGGCTTCTCCCTACCGGCGTTCGCCGATGAGAGCGTGGGTATCTACCAGGACGAGATGGAGCAGGTTTCCCTGGTCTTCAACGCCACAGCCGCGCCCGAGGCCCGCCGCTGGCGGTTCCACTCCAGCCAGACCGTTGAGGATATGCCCGGGGGGGCCGTCCGCGTCCGCTTCCAGGCCCGCGGCATGCGTGAATTGGCCTGGCACCTGATGACCTGGGGTGAGACGGTTCGTATCGCGGCACCGGAACGGCTGCGCACCCTGATGCGCGAAGAACTGGACCGGGCTGCCCTGGGGTTGGCGGGCCATCCTGAGAGCACTTCATCTTGAGATGTGTGGGCCTCACGCACGCCCCCACCGTCATCCCGGCCGGAGCGACAGCGGAGCCGGGATCCAGAATGGCCGTGTGCTGCAACCCCTGGGTCCCGGGTCGGCGCGGCTTTGCCGCCTGCCCGGGATGACGGGAGGAGTTGGCGAACTTTGAGCTCAATGCGAAGGTGCCGCCATTGTCGCCGCCAAAAAGGCTGGCCCCGGTGCGGGGCCCCTGGACAACCTGATCGGCAAGGGCAAAACCCTGGACTCATGACCCACACTCCCGCTGACGATCCTGACTGGCTGCAGAACCTTGCCAAGACCATGAATCAGGGCAGCCCCCAGGCCGTAGCCCTGGGGATGCGCACGCTCGAAATCGGCGGCGGGCGGGTGATCATGACTGTGCCCTACCGTGAGGATCTGGTAGGTGATACCGTCACCGGGGTGATCGCTGGCGGGGTGGTGACCACCTTGCTCGACCATAGCTGCGGCCAGTCGGTCTATGCTGCCCTGCCCCACCCGACCACAATCGCCACTCTCGACCTGCGCATTGACTACATGCGCCGCAGCCAGCCGGGCCGAGACATCTTCGTTGCGGCGCATTGCTACAGACTGACCCAGTCGATCGCTTTCGTGCGGGCTGTGGCCTATGATGTCAGTGCCGACGATCCTGTGGCCACGGCGCAAGCGGCCTTCATGCTCAACGCCAGCGCCGGCCGGCCGCCGGGCGCGAACCTCAAGCCGCCCGCCTCCCAGAGCCAGAAGGCGGGGCTATGAGCGAGGATCAGCGCTCCGTAACCGAGACCGTCGCCGCCGCCGTGCGCGCCGTGCCCTACGCCGCATTCCTCGGCGTGGAGGTCGCCTTCAATGGCGATGAGATGACCGCCATCCTACCCTATGCGCCACACTTGATCGGCAACCCGCTGTTGCCAGCCATTCATGGTGGGGTGCTCGGGGCATTCATGGAACTCACGGCCATCGCCCAGCTTTCGGTGCTGCATCCGCATTCGCGCCAGCCGCGCAGCATCGACGTGTCGGTTGAATACCTGCGGACCGGTCGGCCCGTGACCACATATGCGCGTGCGACGGTGAAAAAGATCGGCCGGCGAGTGGCCAATGTGCACGTCGAGGCCTGGCAGGATCAGCGCGACGCCCCGATCGCTTTCCTGCGCGCTCACTTCCTCCTCGGTGCCGTGGCCGCGCAAACCTGAACCTGCGGTCAGGCTGGAGCCCTCAAATCCTCAAACCGGCGGTGCTGACAGTCTAACGCTAACATTTCTCCGGTTGCGGCCATAATCAGGCCGGCGATGGGGAAAGGTCCTGCGTCCGATATCGTTTAAGTGTCATCGCTTTCCGTCGGATGTGATCCGGTATGCGGTGTGGTTCTATTTCCGGTTCACCGCTGGAGACGTTGAGGCGCTGCTGGCCCAGCGCGGGATTGAGGCGAGCCGCGAGGCGGTTCGGTGCTGGGTGATCAAGTTTGGGCCTCTGATTGCCGCAAACCTGCGCCCCCGTAGATTGCCCCCGACCGGCCGTTGGCATCTGGACGAGATGGTCGTGAAAATCGGCGGCCAGCGGATGTACCTCTGGCGTGCGGTGGACGACGAAGGCGAGGTGCTCGATGTCCTGGTCCAGAAGCGCCGCAACAAGGCCGCCGCGCTGAAGCTTTTAAGGAAGCTGCTTAAGCGTCAGGGCATCCACCCGGAGGCGATCGTCACGGACGGCTTGGGCTCGTATAGAGCCGCCGCCAAGATCCTCGGTCTTTCTGATCGCCACCGACCCGGTGGAATGCGGGAA
>CANKEA010000046.1 GCA_947480815.1 Caulobacterales bacterium
ACCGACATCAGGCCACCATCACCGACTAGGCCCAGCACCTTGCGATGCGGCGCGCCGAGCTTGGCACCCACCGCAGCTGCCGGAGAAAATCCCATAGTGGCCATGCCGCCACTGGTGACGAATCCGGCCGGGCTGGGAATCTCGAGTTGCTGGCCGGCACCGTTCTTGTTCCAGCCCACATCAGTGACAAACACCGCGTCATGGGGCGCCGCATTCGACAGTTCAAGCAACAGGCGGGCGGGATGGATCGGCGTGCCATTGTCGCCCTGGGTCACCTTGAGCTCTTCGCGCCACGCCGCTTTGCGCGCCGCGACGATATCGGCCTGCGCCTTGGTTACTTCGGCGAGACGAGGATGAGGACCGAGCGCATCGACTAACGCCGCCAAAGTCGCCTTGGCGTCCCCAAGGATGCCAATATCGGCTGCATAGCTCTTGCCGATTTCCTGTGGATCGATGTCGATCTGGATCAGTTTAGTGTTCGAGAAATCGAAGGTGTGCTCAGACCGCCAGGAACTGCAGTCGGCTTCGCCAAACGCCGTTCCCACAGCGATGATCACGTCGGCGTTGCGCGTGGTGTCATTGGCGCAGCGCGCGCCCCAGATGCCCGTGGTACCGACCGAGCGCGGATGATCCTCAGGGAACACGCCCTTGCCGACCAGGGTGGTCGCGACCGGTGCCTCTAGCGCGTCCGACAGCGCCTTGAGTTCGGAGAATGCACCCGACAGCGACACGCCGTTGCCGGCGTAAATCACCGGATTTTTGGCAGATTTGAGCAAGGTCGCCGCCTGGGCGATGCCCTCCGCGTCGCCCACCGACCGCGGAAAATTTGGCCGGCGCGCCACGGTGGCCGACGGCGGCTTGGTTTCGATGTGCTGCGAGAAGACGTCCATCGGGATATCGAGCAGCACGGCACCGGAACGGCCGGTCTGACAGATGTTCAATGCCCGATGCATCACCTCAGGCAGGAACCGAGCATCATCGACGCGCCAGACACGTTTACAGATCGGCCGGAAGATATCGCCCTGTGAAGCATCAGCATGCAGACGCATGCTTTGGTGAGCCTCACGCGGGTGGTGGTACGATGGGGTGTTTCCCGTGATCACCAGCATGGGCGTGCCGTCCATGGCCGCAGAGGCCACGCCCGTGACCGTATTGGTTAGCCCTGGTGACAAGTGCACATTGATAACCGCCAGCTTCTTCGACAGGCGATAGTAGGCGTCTGCCGCATGCACGGCCTGTTGCTCGTGCCGGAAGGAGATATATTGGATTCCTAATCGCTGGCAGGCGTCGATCAGCGCATAGTTGGTGTGGCCGCACTGACCGAACACCTTCTCTACGCCTTCTTCTTTCAGGCACTGAGCCATGAAGATCGCGCCGGTGACGGTCTTGGTCGTCACACTCATATTTGTCATCTCCAGCCTATCCTTCAAGGTGTGATCGTCACGAGGCGCTCTTCGCTCATCTCGCGCATGGCGTATCTGGGGCCCTCCGAGCCGACCCCGCTGTCTTTGACCCCGGCAAAGGGCATCAGGTCAACGCGACTGCTGGACGGTTCGTTGATATGGACGACACCGACATGCAGCCGACGAGAGCCCTCAAGGGCCCGGTTCAAGTCGCGGGTGAAGAGGCCCGCAGCCAGTCCGTAGGGCACTGCGTTCACGGCGGCCACGGCCTCATCGAACGTGTCGAAAGCAACGACTGACAGCACAGGTGCGAAGAGCTCATCACACATCACGCGCATGCCAGGATTCACGTCGATCAGAATCGTGGGCTGGAAGATCGCACCCTGGCGCGTTCCGCCCTGGAGCACTTTGGCACCCTGGGTCACGGCCTCGGCCACCCATTGCTGGGCGCGCGTGGCCTCGGCCTCGCTGATCATGGGACCGACATCGGTATCGTGGTCTATGGGATCGCCCACCTTCAGATCGCGCGTCGCGGCAAGCAACAGGGTGGTGAAAGCGTCGAGCGCTTCGCGCTGCACGAACAGCCGCTGGGTGGAGGTGCACATCTGACCCTGGCGACGGAAACCCGACTGGGCACAGCGCACCGCCGCCTTCTCAAGGTCGGCGTCGGCGCAGACGATGGTGGCGGAGATACTACCAAGCTCGAGCGCCACATGGCCAAGGCCGCGCGCATCTCGGATACGCTTACCCACGGGCGTGCTGCCGGTGAAGGTGAAGAAATCAAGGCCCGGATGCTCGATCATCTGCTGACCGACGTCCGAGCCGTTGCCGTGCAGCAGACTGGCGTGCCCGGGCGGCATCCCAGCCTCCAGCATCAGTTCAAATAGCCGCGTTGCTGTGCCCGGCGTCGCCGCCGGCGGCTTGAACACGACGGTGTTGCCCGAGGCGATTGCCGGACCAACCTTGTGGGCGACCATGTTTAGCGGCGAATTAAAGGAGGTAATGGCACCCACCACGCCGCGCGGCACACGTATGGTGTAGGCCATGCGCCCTGCCTGTCCGGGCGCGCCATCGATCGGCACGACCTCACCGACAAGGCGCTTGGCTTCCTCAGCCGAGACGCGGAAGGTCTCCTGCGCGCGGCCGACTTCGTTGCAGGCATCCTTCCAGCATATGCCGGATTCGGCGATGATAGACGCGGTTAGGGCGTCGCGGTTGGCACCGAGCCGTTCCGCCGTTTTCATCAGGATATCGTAGCGCTGCGAGGGATTGAGGACCGTGGCCTCGAAAGAGCGCCGGGCACCCGCAATCGCCGCGTCGACCTGAATGCGGGAGGCACCGCAGATAGAGCCGATCGTCGCACCGGAAAACTTGTCTAGAACCGCGATCGATGCGCCTTCGCCGTCAACCCATTGACCGTCGATGAGCTGTCGGAAAATGGATGGGATAGGCATTTTGTCCTGCTGAAATCGATCTGTCCGATCCATACACTGGACCCACCGCCGTTAGAGAATGGCCGCCGTTCCACAAGCCTAAAGGCGGAGGCTCGTTTAGTCGACTAGAAGCTCTTGCTCACCTCGAATTGGCAGATACGGCCAAAAACGCTTTGGTTGTTCAGACCCAAGTCATTGGGCCAGTGAGCACGATCGGCGGGCTCTTGTCGGTGAGGTTCTGGACGTTGAAGATCAGACACACACCGGACAGCGGACCTTCGCTTGCGCGAATTTCGATCAGACGCGGGAGCTTTCGCTTATCTGGATGCAGCCCAAATTGATGTACCATTTGGTTACGTTAAATAAGCCATATCCGTGAGCCCCAACCCCGTCAAGTGCAGCCAGTCTGGCGGGCTGGCGTGGCGAAGGCGCAAAGTCTGGAAACGCGAGGTTCGCTCGACCGCGCTACTATCTGCTCCTAGTATGCAGCCTCGAGGCCGTTCGATTCCGGATCCGTATGACCGCCAGCTCAAAGACCGCAGCCGCCGCATCAGCGATTGAAGCCAAGGCGATCACGCCACGGCGGCGCGCAACTCACACGTGGAAGAGCCCCTCGCAGGATCCATCAGTTTTGCTGATCAAGGATGCCGAACGCACTCAGGCTGAGATTATCGCGGTTGCCACCGAGGAGTTCTCGACCAACGGTTACAGTGGCGGACGAATTAACGAAATCGCCCTGCGCACCCGCACTAGCAAGCGGATGATCTATTACTATTTCGGCAGCAAGGAGGGCCTCTATCGGGCCGTGCTGTTCGAACACTACCGTCGCCTGCGTGCCGATGAAGCGAAGCTTAAACTTGACAGCAAACCGCCACTGGAAGCGCTTACCTCACTAATTCACTTCACCTTTGACTGGTACCTCCGCCATGCTGACCAAGTGCCCCTGGTCATGGTCGAAAACATTCACCGCGGCAGGCACATTAAGCATCTGCCAACGATCGAACCGCTCAACAGTGTGGTTATTAGCCTGGTGCACCGCATCTGCGAGCGCGGCGTGGCCGAAGGGGTGATCAGGTCCGGATTGCGCCCAGTGGACATTTACATGTCGATTGCGGCGACAAGCTTCTTCAATGTCTCCAACCGCTACACCTTCGCTTCGATTTTTGGCCACGACATGACGTCAAAAAAGGAAGCCAAGCTGCGCCGTGACGCCGTTACCGAAATGATCCTGCGTTATGTCGCGGTCGATCCGGCTTTAGTGAGTGGTGCGGCCTAACCGCCAAACCCACTGCGGAATTCGGGGTCCAACACCGGCTTGCGGTAAATCACCTACCCCGCTGCGCCAGCGCCGCGGCTGTTGACCTGCGGGTCTCCGCTGATTATCCATTTGGTTACTTAACGGTCGTGGTGCCCTATGCGGCGCTGAGTTGGCCGCGGGGGGAAACCATGACGACGAGCGCCGCCGAAACCCGACCGACGCGTGGCCGATATGGCATCCTCGCCCTCATCGCCATCGCGACGATGATCAATTACCTCGACCGTACTCTGGTCAGCGTCGCCGCACCTTTGATGGCCAAAGACTTGCTAATCGGCCCCGTCGTGATGGGGCTAGTGCTTTCCGCATTCTCCTGGAGCTATGCTTTCGCCCAGCTTCCGGGCGGCGCGATATTGGACCGGTTCGGCACCCGTCTGACCTACGCCGCTTCGCTGGTGCTTTGGTCGATCTTCACCGCCCTGCAGGGCTTCGCCTTCAACGTCGCCTCCCTCTTTGGGGCGCGTCTAGGCATGGGCGCTTCGGAAGCGCCCTGTTTCCCCGCCAACAGCCGAATCCTTGTCAGCTGGTTTCCGCAGCACGAACGGGCTCGGGCGAACAGCGTCTATTCCATCGGTATGTACTTCGGCATCGCCTTCCTAAGCCCGCTGTTGTTCTGGATCACCGCGACTTTCGGCTGGCGCCAACTGTTCATCGGCGCCGGCCTGATCGGGGTGGTGTTCGGCCTCGTTTGGTGGCGCCTGTACCGCGAGCCGCAGGAGAGTAACTGGGCTAATCAGGCGGAGCGCGACGAAATCGACACCGGCGGTGCGATCAAGCTAAACATCGAGAAAGCGCCATTCTCCTGGGCTGATATTGGCTGGCTGCTAAAACAGCGCCAGATCGTCGGGGCTTCGATTGGCCAGTTTGCGACTAATGCCACCCTCGTGTTCTTCCTGACCTGGTTCCCGACCTATCTGGCAACGGAAAGGCACATGACCTTCATCAAGGTTGGCTTCTTTGCGTCCCTGCCATTCATCGCGGCATCTATCGGGGTTTTGGTGGGTGGTCAGCTCTCAGACGGGTTACTGCGCAAGACCGGCTCACTGAACTGGGGTCGCAAGACGCCAGTCGTGCTCGGCCTACTTCTGTCATCCCTTATCACCGTGGCGGCCTTCGTCGAAAGCAACGCCATTGTCATCTTGGTGATGTCGATCGCCTTCTTCGGCCAAGGCATGTCTAACCTGGGCTGGACCCTGATTTCAGAGGTCGCGCCGCGACGACTGATCGGCATAACGGCGGGCCTGTTCAACTTCTGCACCAATCTGGCCGGCATCATTACCCCTATTCTGATCGGGATCGTGGTCGCCAAAACCGGATCCTTCTTTGGCGGCCTAGCCTTCATCGGCGGCGTTGCTCTGCTGGGTGCCTTCTCCTATCTGTTCATTCTGGGCAACGTTGAACGAGTTGGAGAGCGCGAAGCCTGATGACCTGTGGGGTACTGACCGGTTAAGTGGGGCCAAGCGAAAACGCCCCTGCCCCACCGCCAGCCTGGTTATGGTCGCAACCGGAACAACGTTAGCGCTCGTCGCTCAGCACCAAAGTTAGGGCCTGACTGTCGGGTCCCAGAGTTGGGGTGCGCAAGCGTGCGTCCCAAGCCGCTGCCGGAATGGCCAATGGCACATGCCACCGCTGCGAGGGACCAAGGATTTCGGCACGGGCGGGCGACGGGTGCCGGTCCTAAAAATCGCCCTGCGATTTCGCCCAGCGGCCACCGACATCGTGGACTTTCAGCCACATCGTCGCGGGAACGTCGCCGTGCAATTGACATGTACCATCCAGTTCGTTTTAATCTTCTCAACTTCGGCGAGACACTTTCCCGCCTGAGAATCTGACTGTCCACCGGCGAAACGCGCCCGGCTCAATAACGAACAAGTACGGCCATTTTTAGGGGAAACACATCCATGGCACGGCAATTCACCACCCGTAATCAAACCCGAATCGTCTCCCTGCTGGGCGGCGCATCGCTCGCTGCCATGCTGATGACCGCCGGTGGCGCTGCGGCGCAGGCACCGGCCGCCAAGGGCACTGAAGTCGAAGCCGTGATCGTGACCGGATCGAGCATCCGCGGTGCGGCACCGGTCGGGTCCAGCATCCTTCAGGTCGGCCAGGCCGACATCCAAAAGACCGGGTCGCAAACGATCCAGCAGGTATTGCGCTCGGTTCCGTCCGTGGTCGGTATGAACGCAGTTGGCCAGGGTTCGTTCGGTAGCGCCGACGGTGCCGGCACCAACGCCCCGACCATCCACGGTCTCGGTGCCTCGGCCTCAAACTCGACCCTGATCCTGATTGACGGCCACCGGTTCCCGCTGTCGGGTATCAACCACGCCCTGGGTGACCCCAACATTCTCGCCCCGCTGGCTCTGGAGCGCGTTGAAGTCCTCGCTGACGGTGCCTCGTCAGTCTACGGCTCGGACGCCGTCGCCGGCGTGATCAACTTCATCACTCGCCGGAACTTCAATGGCGTTGAAATGCGCGCCCAGATGGGTGTCGCCGACGGCTATACGGCCAAGGGTGCCGGTGCTGTGGCCGGCAAAACCTGGGACGGCGGCTATGTGCTCGCGGCCGGCGGCTTTTCCGACCGTGACGGACTGCTGGCCTCTAAGCGCAGCTTTACCGCCCGTGACCGTCGCGCCATCGGCGGCAGCAACCTAGCGTCACTGTTCTGCGGCCCGGCCACGATACAGGTCGGCAGCGGCAACTTGATCAATGCCCCCTATAATGGTGCGGGCGTCGCCAATGCCGCGGCCAACGCGATGTGCGACTATTCTGGCCTGGTCGATCTGATCCCCAGCGAAAAGCGCTGGAGCGGCATGGCCAAGGTTCAGCAAGCGGTCACCGACCAACTGACCGTCACCGGCGACATGGTCTATTCCGACCGCAACAACGTGAGCCGTGATAGCCGCGGCACTGTGCAGGCGACGATCTTCGGACCGGGCTTTGCCGGCAACGCGACCACGGGCGTTAACCAGATCAATCCGTTCTACGTCGGCCCGGCCGGCTCGACGGCGACGTCCGAGACCGTTCGCTTCGATGCAAACCAATTGCTCGGTCCGGGTGCCAAGACCAAGTCTGGCGAGGAAACTTTCTTTTTCCACGGTACGGCAGAGTACAAGCTTGACGATAACTGGCGGGCCACCCTGGGCGGCACCACCGGTGCCAGCAACTCCTACAGCCGCTCCTCGGGCGCGCTGAATTCGAGCGCCGCGATTCTTGCCCTGAACGGCACGACCAATACCAACGGCAGCATCACCACACCGTCGATCCCAGGCACCAGCATCATCGCGCTCAACACGCCGCTGAACGCTGCCAATGCGCTCGACGTCTTCGGTATTGGCACGGCGAACCGGACCTCGGCCGCCACCCTGGCCAAGATCACTGACAACGATAGCAGCTCGCGGGCACGCCAAACGCTGCAGAACGTCACCTTCAAGGTCGACGGCGACCTGTTCCAACTGCCGGCCGGACCCCTGAAGGCGGCTGCCGGTGCCGAATACAGCAAATACACCCTGGCGCAGGACATTTCCCGTGCCAACAACACGGGCCCATCGTCGACCGGATCGACCTATCTGCATCTGGACTATGACCGTAACGTCCGCTCGGCCTATGCCGAATTCCTGGCCCCGCTGGTTAGCCCGGCCATGAACATTCCGCTGATGCGCAGCCTCGATGTCAACGTCTCGGCCCGCTACGACAAGTACAGCGATTTCGGATCGACTTCGAACCCGCGCATTGGCGTCAACTGGGGGGTGATCGATGGCTTGAAGCTGCGCGCCAACTACGCGAAGTCGTTCGTCGCCCCGGCCCTGACTAGCCGTGGTGCCGATGCCAATGGAACCACGGCGGAAACCAGTGTGGCCGGTGGCCCCACCGTCACCGTTCCCGTATCGTCTTACCCCAATTTGATCGGCCTACCCGGCTGCCCGGCAGGATCGGTGACCTGTAACCTGGGCGGCGGTACGCCCGGCCTGCAAATCAATGGCGGTAACGCCAAGGTTGGTCCGCAGGAAGGCAAGACATGGTCGGTCGGCGCAGACTGGGATGTCAATTTTGCCCCGGGGCTGCGCATTTCCGC
>CANKEA010000047.1 GCA_947480815.1 Caulobacterales bacterium
GCCCTGCCGCACGTCAAGGAAGTGCGAGCGCTGAGCTTCTAAGCGCAGTCCTGCGTCAGAAACGGACGTAATCCAGGAGAGTCTGACTGACTCTCCTGGATTCAATTTTAGAACAAAAGAGGAACAATTATTAACGCTGGGAACATCGCCATGCCGGGCGCATCACGCCTGCAGACCCTTCGCCGTCAGATCTCCGCGCTGCGCGGAAGATTACCGCACCACGCGCCTGTCGCTCAAACGCCATCCTTGTGAATTCTTCCGCACGCTGCTGACCTCGCGCGGCGCTGTGGCGGCCAAGGGCGTGGTGTTCTCGACCCTGGAGGACGAGACCAGCCCAGCCAATATCTTGGTCTGGAAAGATTTGTTCGAGGCCAACCGGCGCCTGGTGATGACCGCCTCCCTACTGGTCGTGCACGGCAAGCTGCAGCACGCCGAGGGCGTCACGCACCTGGTCGCGCAAGGGTTCGAGGATCTCAGCGACCGCCTTGTAGACCTTAAGTACGAGGGGCCTGCACCAAAATCCGCTCACGCGTCAGCGGACGCCTGACGCGCAGTCGAGATTTTCATTGGAGCACCCTACGGCATGCGAGGCCGGCGCAGCGGCGTGACGTTTTCGGTCATTGGCAGGTCTATGCCGGAGCGGATCCGTTCGATCAGGCCAAACAGGGTGTCGCGTGCCCTGATCTGGTCCCCAGCCATCGCTTCAGCGCGCAGGCGGTCAAGATCGTCGGCGTTGATCAGCGGCGGCACCAGGCGGGGCGAGGCTTCGACGACACCCGGCGCCCGCATACGCTGCTCCTCGTTCACGTCGACGAGTTCTTCGGTGATTTTCTCCCCGGGGCGCAGGCCGATGATGCGGATCTCGATATCCTTATCGGGAACCAGGCCCTGGAGTTCGATCATGCGGCGGGCGAGGTCGACGATCTTAACCGGCTCGCCCATTTCCAGGGTCAGCACACCGGGTTCAGGCTCGGATCGCGCCGCAGACATGGCCACGGCGCGCAGTACCAACTGCACAGCCTCCGGAATAGTCATGAAGTAGCGTTCCATGTCCTCGTGCGTCACGGTGACCGGGCCGCCCCGCTCGATCTGCTGCTGGAAGACCGTTGCGACGGAACCCGCCGAGCCCAGCACATTGCCAAAACGCACGATCGAGAACCGCGTTTTGCCCTTCGCGCCGGCCTGGCGGATCAAGATCTCAGCCAAGCGCTTGGTCGCCCCCATCACACTGGACGGATTGACCGCCTTGTCCGTGGAGATGAAGGCCATGTGGGTGGCCCCAATGTTGCGCGAAGCCTCCGCCACATTGAGCGCGCCGAACACATTGGTACGAATGCCCTCGCAGGGATGGGCCTCGACCAGGGGCACATGTTTGAGGGCCGCGGCGTGGAACACCAGGTCGGGCTTTTCATCTCCGAACACTTCTTTCAGACGCTCATTATCGCGGATGTCGCAGAGCACATCCGAGCGCAAGGTTTTAGGCCAGTATTCCTCGATCTCGCGGCTAACGCGGAACAGGGCGGCTTCGGAGCTGTCGAGCAAGGTCAGGTGTGAGCAGCCGCAGGCGGCGATCTGACGGCTGATTTCCGAACCGATACTGCCGCCCGCGCCGGTGATCAGCACTCGGCGTCCGGCCACCAGGATGCGGCCGGGCTCAAATTCCAGCCCGACAGGCGGACGTGTCAGCAGCTCCTGCAGGCTGATTTCGCGCAGGTCCCCGGCAGAAACGCCGTAGGACAGCTCGATCACGGCCGGTTGGCGCAGCAGGCGAATGCCTTCGCCCTTCAATCGCCCCAGGCGTTCGGCACCCAGCGCGGTGATCGCGGCCGGCTGAACTAGGAACAGTACGGCTGCCGGACCAAGGCCGCTCTCGCGCAGGCGGGTCAACACCGCATCGAACCTCTTAAAATCGCCCAGCACGCAGACCCCGCGTAGCTCTTCGCCAATCTCGTGTTCCTGCGGCGAAATGATGCCGACGGTGGTGTAGCGATGCAGTAGGCCACTGGGCGTTGACCGCAGGAAGGCGTCGGATTCACTGGCGGAGCCAACGATCAGCAGGCGACCGCGCGAGGTAGAAGGCCCCTTCGAGGGGCGCAGACGCAGCAGGGAATCGGTAAGCGATCCCTCGTTTAGCGCCCGGCGGGCAATGCGCAGGCTGGCCAAG
This sequence comes from Caulobacterales bacterium, assembly GCA_947480815.1. Classification (GTDB taxonomy): domain Bacteria; phylum Pseudomonadota; class Alphaproteobacteria; order Caulobacterales; family Caulobacteraceae; genus Caulobacter. The sequence continues at coordinate 2,165 of CANKEA010000047.1, forward strand.
AAAACGAAGTCCAAAATCATGGCCAGCAATATGGCGCGGGGTGCGCTGGTGATGGTCAGGTGTGTCACGATGGCCGTCGGGATGAACAGGGCGGTAGTTGCGGCGGCGGACCGGGCAAGACGCACCATGTCTCCGACCGACAGGAACCGCCAGGGCGCGCGCTCGACCTGCAGAAACAGTTCAGCGACAAGGGCGCAGGCACTAAAAACCAGGGCCAGTTTGAGACTTGGGCCGCTGAGTCTGCCATTGGCCAGCGTCTCGCCGGCGACCCAGGCAAGCATGGCAAGCAACAGGTGAACCGTAATTTTGCTCGTTCTGCCCATGCCCTAAAACCTTAAAGCCCCAAAAATTTTGCTAAAATATTGGGATTACACCTTCATTATTGACGTCTAACACGTCGATTTCGCCTAGTCGCCTCCCCATGCGACCTTGAGGCGTGCATAATGTTTACGTAGGCCTATCCAATCGAAGAATGGGAACCACGGTCCCCGCCTGTAGTTTTGGCGCGCTCGCCGCCCGCGGCAAAAGCGCGCCGGCCTTGGCAAACACGCCAATCAGTGACGAATCCTGCTGTTCGAACGCGCGCACCTGAGCATGGCCTGCCTCACCCCGCGTGAATTCCGCGCGCAGCCAGGTCTCGCGCGGGCCGTTTGCCTCCAGATCGGCCTGAAGCACCGCCGCCTCCAGGTAGGGCAGCGGCTCCGCGCCGAGCATGGCCAGGATGAGCGGCCGCAGGAAAAGCTGGGCGCAAACAAAAGCTGAGGCCGGGTTACCGGGCAGGCCGAGCACGCGCCGCCCGTCGCCTAGAAGGCCAAACCAGGTCGGCTTGCCGGGCCGGACATTGATCGTTTCGACCCGCAGACGCAGTCCCAGCCTTACCAGGGCAGGCTTGACCAGGTCGTGATCGCCGACTGAGGCTCCGCCAATCGTGACGATGAGGTCGGCCGTAGTCCCCGCGATCGCGCCGGTGATGGCGGCGGAATCATCGCCCACCTGCGGCAGGCGTACCGGAGCGCCGCCCCAGGATTCAATGAGCCCCCCCAACCCCGGGCCCGCGCTGTCAGAAATCTGCCAAGGCTGTAGAGTTTGTCCTGGTCGCGCCAGTTCCTCGCCATTGACCAGTATGGCCACGGATGGACGACGGGCCACAGCCACGGTTTCGTAACCGGCCGCCGCCGCCAGGGCTAACCGCCAGGGATCCAGTCGTTCGCCCGACGATAGAACGATCGTTCCCGCGGCCAGGTCGCCGCCGCGCGGACGGATATGGTCAGAGCCGTTTGCCGCCTTGATCGACAGTTCTTCGCCCTCGCGAACCGCCTCCTCTTGGATGATGACGCGTTCGGCACCGTCAGGGATGGGAGCGCCGGTCGATATGCGCACGGTCTGGCCGGGTTCAATGCGATCGACAAAAGGATGGCCCGCCGCGCTCTCGCCGACGATTTTTAATCTTGCGCCAGATACGGCATCGGCGCGCCGCACCGCCCAGCCGTCCATGGCCGAGGCGTCGAAGGGTGGCTGGTCGCGTTTTGCGATCAACGCTTGCGCCAGGGTGCGGCCCAGACCCGCGCCCAGCGGCACGGGTTCTTGCCCCAGGAATGCGGTCGCATCCAGCATGCGGGCGCGGGCGTCGAGGACGCTGAGGTTGCGGAGGGTGTCTAGGGGGTTCATCTATCGACTCTTGCGGACAACGATCACTCGCCACCCTCCGCTGGACCTGTCAACCGGACCCTGCTAAACGACCCGCTTCTCAAGCAACAGATTGAGCCTACTGGCGAACTTTCCGCCGCCTGGTTCCCTGTCTGGAAATCGCCTGAGAGGAAGGTCTAGGAGTGTAGCTCAGCTGGTAGAGCATCGGTCTCCAAAACCGAGGGTCGTGGGTTCGAGTCCCTCCACTCCTGCCACCAACCGCCGGTTCGCCGGCGAAAAGAAGAGACGATAGAGAACGGTCTATGGCGAAGAAATCGGGGTCTTCCCCGTCAGCGATTAAGAGCAGGGCGGCCAAGACAGCCGCCGCGCTCAATGCCGCCAGGCCTGCTGGCTCGGCCGTGGCTGATTCCGCCACAGCCCCAGCGCCGCCAAAGAAAAAGACCAACCCTATGCAGTTTCTGCGCGAAGTGCGCGCAGAGGCCCGCAAGATCAGCTGGACCTCCCGCAAGGAGACCTGGATCACCTCGGTGATGGTGCTGATCATGGTGGTGATCACCGCGATCTTCTTCATGATCGTCGACTGGGGCCTCGGAACCGCCGTGGCCCAAATCCTGAAATTCGCCACCCCTGGGTGATTGAAAAAATGTCCGTCGAACCCGCCCCCGCCGCGCCGTCCAACCCGCGCCACAAGTGGTACATTGTCCACGCCTACTCGAACTTCGAGAAGAAGGTGAAGGACTCGATCCTCGAACAGGCCAAGTCTCACGGCCTATCGGAGAACTTCGGCGACATCTTGGTCCCGACCGAAGATGTGGTGGAAATCCGTCGGGGTCGTAAGGTAAACGCCGAACGCAAGTTCTTCCCCGGCTATGTGCTGGTGAAGATGGAGATGACCGACGAGGCCTATCACCTGATCAAGAATACCCCGAAAGTGACGGGCTTCCTTGGCAGTGGCTCCAAGCCCATGCCGGTGTCGGAAAAAGAAGTGGCCCGTATCATCGGTGCCATCGAGGAGGGAGTCGAGCGCCCAAAGACCACGATCCGCTTCGAGATTGGCGAGCAGGTCCGCGTCACCGACGGTCCCTTCGCCAGCTTCAACGGTTCGGTCGAGCGGGTGGACGAGGAGCGCGAGCGCCTGTTTGTCACCGTCTCGATCTTCGGCCGCGCCACCCCGGTGGAGCTCGAATACACCCAGGTCGAAAAGACGAGCTGAGGCTGGGCCGCGGCTAGAGCCGCAACCCAAACCGAGGCCCGATCCACAGCATCGCCGAATAGAGCGCGATCGTCAGCAGGCAGCCCGCGCCAAGCGACGGCCAGAAGCCTGAGCCACGCTTGAGCATCAGCGGGATCAACTGGAACATCGGCAGGGACGGCAGAACGAACCAAAAGGTTCCCGTTGCATGGGCTGCCATTCGCTGGGGATCATTGGTGTCGTGCCAGAACCAGATCATGCCCAGCACCGAGATCAGCGGCAGGGAAGCCACCAGCCCGCCCAGGCCGGGCCAACGCTTGGCGATCTCAGAGGCGGCGGCAATTAGGGCCCCAGAGATCATGGCCTTGAACAGGAGGTAAAGCATCCGCCTTGGTAGCGCGCCGTCATGCGATTGAGTAGGGCGCTTGAGCAGGGGCGGGCTATCTGCTACACGCCGCGGCTCGCCAGACCATTGGCGTAAACAAATCCGTGGGAGGGGCTGCCCGAACCACGGCTCATAGGCGGTATTAAATTGCCGCTGCTGAATGGAGAGACAGATGGCCAAGAAAATCTTGGGCTACATCAAACTACAGGTGAAGGCTGGCTCCGCCACGCCTTCTCCGCCTATCGGCCCCGCTCTGGGCCAACGTGGCGTGAACATCATGGGCTTCTGTAAGGAGTTCAACGCCCGGACCGAGAACGTCGAAAAGGGCACCCCCCTGCCCACCGTGATCACGGTGTATCAGGACAAGTCATTCACCTTCGTCACCAAGACCCCGCCGGCCACCTTCTTCCTGAAGCAGGTCACGGGCCTGAAATCCGGAGCCAAACTGACCGGTCGGGAGACCGTCGGCGAAGTGACGCGCACCCAGCTGCGTGACATCGCTGAGAAGAAGATGAAGGACCTTAACGCCAACGATCTCGAGGCTGCGGCCAAGATCATCGAAGGCTCCGCCCGCGCCATGGGCCTCAAGATCGTGGAGGCCTAAGCACATGGCCAAGCAACCCAAGCGCATCAAGGCCTGGACCGGCGACCGCAATGCGGCCCTCTCCATTGACGCCGCTGTTAAGCTGGTGAAAGAAAACGCCAAGGCCAAGTTCGACGAGTCGATTGAGATCGCCGTCAATCTAGGCGTCGACCCGCGTCACGCTGACCAGCAGGTCCGTGGCGTGGTCGCCCTGCCGTCAGGCACCGGCCGTGACGTCCGCGTAGCCGTTATCGCCCGCGACGCCAAGGCCGCTGAAGCCACGGCCGCCGGGGCCGAGATTGTCGGCGCCGAAGACCTGGTCGAAAGAATCCAGGGCGGCTTCATGGACTTTGACCGGGTAATCGCGACCCCGGACATGATGGCTCTGGTCGGTCGCCTTGGTAAGGTGCTGGGCCCGCGCGGCCTAATGCCTAACCCCCGCGTCGGCACGGTCACGCCGAATGTCGGCGAGGCCGTCAAGGCCGCTAAGGGCGGCGCGATCGAGTTCCGCGTTGAAAAGGCCGGCATCGTCCACGCCGGAATCGGCAAGGCCAGCTTCACCGAAGCGGCGCTGAAGGCGAACGTTGTGGCTCTGATCGACGCCCTCAACAAGGCTAAGCCTACCGGCGCCAAGGGCATGTACATCAAGCGTGTCAGCCTCTCTTCGACCATGGGTCCGGGCTTCAAGCTGGATGTGAACAATCTCGCGGTCTGATCGTTTCAGCGCCGTAGAAATACAGATGGGCGGGCCTTTGCGGGCCCGCCCATTTTGTTTGTGTCAAGTCCTGACCATTGCGCCGCAGGAGGCTATCTTATGGCAGCGACGCTTGCAGCCGGGATGCCCCTCATGACCAAACTCATAGCCTTCGCCGCCTTTTCGGCCGCGACTCCGCTTGCGCCCTTTTCCTTTGATCGCCGCGCGCCGGATGAGGAGGATGTGGTCATCGACATCCTCTATTGCGGCGTCTGCCATAGCGATCTGCACACCGCCCGCAACGAATGGGGTCGCACGACCTACCCCTGTGTGCCGGGACACGAGATTGTCGGTCGGGTAACGGCAGTCGGCTCAAGCGTTTCGAGGTTCAAGGCGGGCGATCTGGTCGGGGTCGGCTGTATGGTCGACAGCTGCCGTCAGTGCGTGAACTGCAACGATGGCCTGGAACAGTACTGCATCAGCGGTATGACCGGCACCTACAATGGCAAGGATCGCAAGGGCGGTGCCACCACCTATGGCGGCTATTCCAGCGCCATCACTGTGTCTGACCGCTATGTGGTGCGAATTCCATACGGGATGGACCCGGCCGCTGCCGCCCCACTGCTCTGCGCCGGCATCACCACCTATTCGCCTTTGCGACACTGGAAAGCTGGGCCGGGCAAGACGGTCGGTATCGTCGGGCTTGGCGGTCTGGGCCATATGGGGGTCAAGCTGGCCCATGCCATGGGGGCCAAGGTCGTGCTGTTCACGACCTCACCGGACAAGATCGCTGACGGTAAGGCCTTGGGTGCCGATACGGTGGTGATCTCTACTGACGCGGACGCCATGGCCGCTTACGCCAATAGCCTCGACCTGATCATCAACACCGTGGCGGTGAGCCACGATCTCAATGTCTATCTTCGCCTGCTGAAACGCGATGGGACCATGGTTTTGGTCGGCGCACCCGAGCATCCGCATGGGCCGCTGCAGATCTTCACCCTGCTGATGGGGCGCCGCTCGCTGGCAGGGTCTGGCATTGGCGGTATGCCGGAGACACAGGAGATGCTCGATTTCTGCGCCGAACACGGCCTGACGGCCGATATCGAGGTTATCCCAATCCAGCAGATCAATACGGCCTACGCGCGGATGCTCAAGGGCGAGGTGAAGTATCGGTTTGTGGTTGACATGGCGACTCTGCAAGCCTGACCCGCGTCATCGGCTGATCCGACGTGCCGTCACTTCATCGGCCGGCTTGAGTCGGCGGCGGCTTCGTTATATACGCCCCTCTCTGTTCTCGAGGTGGCTTGGCCTTTTGGCTGTTGGCATTTGAGAACAATCCTGTCC
>CANKEA010000048.1 GCA_947480815.1 Caulobacterales bacterium
GCCTCGACAATGTCGAGCTGGTCATGGCCTTCGAAGAGGAATTCGACATCGAAATTCCCGATGACGCTGCCGAACACATTCAGACCGTTGGCGATGCGGTTAAATTCATCGGCGAGAAGAGCGGCGCGGCCTAATCGGGGGCCCCGCATCTCTTCCGGCTCGGCCGCGAGCGGCTGATATGGCGCGGCGAGGGATTTTGCTCATGCGTAGAGTTGTCGTTACCGGCATCGGTTTGCTGACCCCCTTGGGCCAGGGAACCGAACTGACGTGGCGCAGGATCCTGGCAGGCGAGTCCGGCGCAGGACGAATCGACCTGTTCGATCCTACTGATTATGCCTGTCAGGTTGCCTTCCAGGTGCCGCGCGTCGATGGCCGCGGTGGCGGTGGTCCCGATATCGAGGGCTCGTTCGACGCTGACCAGACCTTGTCGACCAAGGATCAGCGTCGGGTTGATGATTTTATCCTGTTCGCCATCGCCGCCGCCGACGAGGCAGTGCGCGATGCTGGATGGACGCCCCAGGATGAAGAAAGTCGCCTGCGTACGGGCGTGATTATCGGCTCGGGCATCGGCGGCCTCGCCACCATCGAGCGCACGTCGCTGGAGTTGGCCGAGAAGGGCCCGCGCCGGATCAGTCCGTTCTTCATCCCCTCGGCCCTGATAAATCTGGCGTCGGGCCAGGTCTCGATCCGTTATGGCTTCAAGGGTCCAAACCATTCTGTGGTGACTGCCTGCGCCACGGGTGCGCACGCCATTGGTGACGCGGCTCGGCTGATCAAATACGGCGACGCTGACGTGATGATCGCTGGTGGAGCGGAAGCCGCGATCTGCCCTGTTGGCATTGCCGGATTCATCGCCTGCCGCGCCATGGCCACCGACTTCAACGATAACCCGACCAAGGCGTCCCGCCCTTATGATAAGGCTCGCGACGGCTTTGTGATGGGCGAGGGTGCCGGAGTTCTCGTCCTGGAAGAATACGAGCACGCCAGGGCGCGCGGGGCGAAGATCTATGCCGAAGTGGCGGGCTATGGCCTGTCGGGCGATGCCTACCACATCACCTCACCATCAGAAGATGGCGATGGGGGCTTCCGTGCCATGACGGCGGCGATCAAGGATTCGGGTATCCAGGCGAGCGACATCGACTACGTCAACGCCCATGGGACCTCGACCATGGCCGATGGTATCGAACTGGGCGCGGTGACGCGGCTTGTCGGGGAGAAGGCTTCCAGCCTGGCTATGTCGTCCACTAAGTCGATGACCGGGCACCTCCTGGGCGCGGCCGGGGCTATTGAGGCGGCGTTCAGTGTCTTGGCAATCCGCGATCAGATCGCGCCCCCCACCATCAATCTCGACGACCCCGAGTTTGACACCGTCGTTGATCTGGTGCCGCACAAGGCCAAGCCGATGAAGATCGACGTGGTCATGTCCAACAGCTTCGGCTTCGGGGGCACAAACGCGGCGGTCGTGTTCAAGAAGGTCACGTGACCCCCGGCCCGCGCCGTGCGTCTCGTAAGTCGGCGCGGGCAAAGCCTCTAACGGCCCTGCGGCGCCTGCTGGTTGGGCTGTTCAGTGCGGCAGCCACCTTCGGCGTCGTGCTCCTGCTCGCAGTGCTGTGGGCTTTTTGGATCTTCCAGGGCCCAGGTCCGGCCACACATGAGGGACAAGCCACCACCGTCGTCCTGCGCAAGGGGGCGGGCCTTCCGGAAATTGCCGCTAATTTGCAACGTGTCGGGGTGTTGCGCTCACGCTCGATCTTCGTGGCTGCCGCGCAACTGACCGGCGCGGCCCGCGCCTTGAAAGCCGGTGAATACGAATTCACCGCGCGAGAGCCGATGGCCTCCGTGCTCGACCAGCTCAAGGCCGGAAGAGTGGTGCGCCACCAAATCACCATTCCCGAGGGCCTGACCTCTGACGAAGTCGTGGATATTCTAGCGGACTTTTCTGGGTTGGCCGGCGTGGCCCCGACACCCCCTGAAGGGTCTATTCTGCCCGAAACCTATGCCGTTCAGCGCGGCGAGGATCGCGCTGCGGTGCTGCGCCGCATGATGGATGCGCGAGACAAGCTGCTGACCTCATTGTGGGAAAAGCGGGCGGAAGGACTTCCGTTCAAGACGCCAGAAGAGGCCGTAATCCTAGCGTCAATCGTCGAGAAGGAGACTGGCTTGGCGTCGGAGCGCCCGCGCATTGCGGCGGTGTTTCTCAACCGCCTCGCCCGGGGTATCCGGCTGGAGAGCGACCCGACCATCATCTATGGTATCTCGCGGGGCCGACCACTGGGCCGCGGGATCCGCCAGTCCGAATTGGTCGCCCAGACACCCTACAATACCTACCGGATTGATGGCATGCCGCCGACGCCGATCAGCAATCCTGGCCGCGCGGCCCTGGCCGCCGTGCTCGACCCGCCTAAGACCGACGAGCTGTTTTTCGTAGCGGACGGCAGGGGTGGGCACGTGTTCGCCGCCTCATTCGCGCAACATCAGGTGAATGTGAAGAAATGGCGGGTTGTGGAGGCCAAGAGGGCCGCTCCGGAGGGCACCGTCAAATGAGGAAACTGTCGGGCATGACTGGGTTTGGCCGGTCCGAGGGTGCCTTAGGCGGCTGGAGCTGGGCGGTTGAGGCGCGCTCGGTCAACGGACGCAATCTAGAAGCCCGCCTACGCGCTCCGCCGGGTTTTGAAGGCCTGGATCGTGTTGGCCGGGAGGGTTCGCAGGCGCGGTTCTCGCGGGGTCAAATCACCATCGGCGTTCAAGCGCGGCGCAGCGAGGGCGCGACAGTCGCGCGCGTCAATACTGAGGTGCTGGATCGGTATCTGGCTGCGGGCGAGCCCTATCTGCTGCGTGGCCAGGCGCTGACCCCATCGCTTGATGGCCTGTTGGCCCTGCGCGGAGTGATCGACACTGGCGAGGATACGGGGCTGGACCCAGAGGAACAGGAAGCCCTGCTGGCGGCTATGGGTGCCAGCGTGGAGGCAGCGCTGGACGTCTTGACGGCCTCGCGCTTGCTAGAAGGGGCCGCCCTGAGGCCGGTACTGAACGGCCTGATAGAACAGATTGAGTCGCGTGTTGCCGCCGCCGATGCCGAGGCCCAGACGCATCCGTTGCTCATACGCGAGCGTTTCGAGCGCCGTATGGCGGAATTGTTGGGCGAGGGTGGGCTTCCACAGGATCGGATCGCAGCGGAAGCCGCCGTCCTGGCCGGCCGGGCCGACGTGCGCGAGGAGCTAGACCGTCTAATCGCCCATGTTGCGGTCGCCCGCGCCCTGTTGACTGGCGATGGTCCCGCTGGCCGCAAGCTGGACTTTCTGATGCAGGAGTTCATGCGTGAGGCCAATACCCTCTGCAGCAAGTCGGCTAGCTCGGCCTTGACGGCGCTCGGTCTGGACCTCAAAGCCCTGATTGAACAGCTCCGGGAACAGGTACAGAATGTCGAGTAACGAGCACCCCTCGCGCGGCCTGCTGCTGATGATCGTAGCACCCTCAGGGGTGGGGAAGACTTCCCTGACGCGTCGCCTGATCGCCGACCATCCGGACCTGCATCTGTCCATTAGTGCCACCACCCGCCTGCCGCGTCCGGGCGAGCATGAGGGGCGCGATTACCACTTCGTCTCGCGCGACGCGTTCAAGGGCATGATGGCCCGCGACGAATTTCTTGAGACCGCCGAGGTCTACGGCAATTTTTATGGCAGCCCCCGGCCGCCTATCATGGGGGCCCTAGCTCGCGGCGACAGCGTGGCCTTTGACATTGACTACCGGGGTGCTGTGCACATCCGCGAACAGGCCGCGGCCGACAGCGTGATGGTCTACATTCTGCCGCCGTCGCTGGGGGAAATGAAGCGTCGGCTCTACGCCCGAAGCCAGGATAGCGTCGAGGTCATTCAGGAGCGCTTGGCGCGCGCCAAGGACGAGGTCGCCCTGTGGCGCACCTTCGACTATGTGATCATGAACGACGACTTCGACCGGGCCTATGCCGAGCTGGCCCATATCTTCCACGCCGAACGCCTGCGCAGCAGTCGCAATCAGTGGATTGAGCCCATGGTGGCCAGTCTGCTGGAAGAAGATATCTAGCCCGCGTTCGCCACGGTAACGGGCAGTTTGAGGAATACCCGACCCGATTTTCCGGCGGGCGGTAGCGCCCCTGCGCGGATGTTCACCTGTAGTGACGGCAAGATCAGGGTTGGTGGAGCCAGCAAGGCGTTGCGCGCTTCACGCAGGGCAACAAAGGCGTCCTCGGTGATGCCGTCATGTATGTGCAGATTGTGTGCGCGCTGGTCTGCGACCGTGGTTTCCCAGGCCGGGAAGTTGCGTCCCTTGGGCGGCAGATAGTCGTGGCCAAGGAAGAGTCGTGTTGCGGGCGGAAGATCAAGGATCGCTCGGATGGACCGGTAGAGCGTCCGCGCCTCTCCGCCCGGGAAATCGGTGCGGGCGGTGCCGTAGTCGGGCATGAACATCGTGTCACCCGTAAAAGCAGCATCACCTATTAAATAGGTGACGCAGGCTGGGGTGTGCCCTGGCGTCTGCATCACGCCGATGCGCAATTCGCCGAGCGCAAGCGTGTTTTCGTTCGTCAGCAATAGGTCGAACTGTGCTCCATCCGGTTGGAGATCATCCGCCTCGAACAGGGGGATGAAGACCTTCTGAATATCTGTGATACGAGCCCCGATGGCCACCTTCGCACCGGTTTTGCCACGGATGTAGTCCGCGGCGGAAAGATGGTCTGCGTGGACGTGGGTCTCCAGCACATACAGGAGCTTTAGCCCCTGGTCGGCGACGGCCAAGAGCACAACGTCGGCGGAGCCCGTCGAAACCTTGGCCCATTTCGGCTCATAGTCGAGCACTGGATCAATCAAAGCGGCCATGCCCGTGGCAGGATCGCTCACCAGGTGGGTCGCGGTGAACGTGGCGAGATCGAAAAAGGTCTGGACGGTTGGGCGCATAGCGAACTCCGAGTGCGCCCTTAGTTTATAAGGGCTTGCTAAATTAGCAATAGTGAATATCTTATGCGCATGTTCGATTTCGTGAACCTTGATGTCAGCCAGTTCGAGGCCAAGGCTGCGCAAGCCGCCAAGCTGTTGCGGGCCCTGGGCAACGAACGTCGATTGATGATCCTGTGCCAACTTGCCGACGGTGAGCGGTCGGTGGGGCAGATCCAGCCCAATGTCGGACTGTCGCAGTCCGCGCTCTCTCAACACCTCGCCGTACTGCGTGCGGAGGGGATCGTGGCAACGCGCCGCGCGTCTCAATGCATTTGGTACAGCATCGCCGATCCGGCCGCCCTCAAGATGGTGGCAACTCTGGCCGAGATCTTTTGTCCCCCTGACCGAAAGTGACCCGCATGACCGCCAAGCTCACGGCCCTCGCGCCGCAAGTCGTCGCCGATCGACTGAAGACCAACCATGTGGTTCTGGTCGATATTCGAGAGCCGGATGAGTTTGCACGTCGGCATATCAAAGGGGCCCTGTCCCGGCCGCTTTCGGTGTTTGAGCGGGCGCATCTCAAAATCGAGCCTTCAAAGGAAGTGGTGTTCACGTGCCGGAGCGGCATGCGCACAGCCGGCAATCTCGGCCGGCTCAAGGCCTCTGTCGAGGGCGAGGCGTTCGTGCTGCAAGGTGGCGTTGACGCCTGGGCCGCAGCCGGTCTTCCGTTGGAGGATAATGCTAAGGCCCCCATCGAAATCATGCGCCAGGTTCAAATCACCGCGGGGCTTCTCATCCTGACGGGTGTTGTTCTCGGCTTTTTCGTCTCGCCCGGCTATTTTGGATTGTCCGGCTTCGTCGGCGCGGGCCTGACCTTTGCAGGTGCAACCGGTTTCTGTGGCATGGCCAAGGTTCTGGCCCTGATGCCCTGGAACGCGCGCCTACGCAGTTAGGGCCCGACTGTGATTTCCCTAGCGGCTGCCGCACTGAGCGGTACCGTGGTCGCTCTGCTGTTGACGGTGTTTGGCGGCGGCGGCTCAGTGCTTGCAACACCTTTACTGATCTTCTTTGTTGGCATGAGGGACCCGCACCTGGCGATCGGCACCTCTGCCGCCGCTGTGGCTGTGAACGCGGCCATGGGGCTCGCGACCCAGGCGCGCGCTGGACGGGTCAAATGGCCCTGCGCTCTGGTGTTCAGCGCCGCCGGCCTTGCCGGGTCCTTGATCGGTGCCGCACTGGCCAAAAAGATGGACGGTGCCCAACTGCTGGTCTGGTTCGCAGCGGCCATGGCGATGATTGGTCTGTCGATGTTGCGCGGCGCACGGTCGGCAGGCGATCCCGATGTTCACCTGGGTCCTGCGCTGGTTTTGCGGCTTGCACCGGCCGGATTGATCACGGGTTTTGCAGCAGGATTTTTCGGCATCGGCGGTGGGTTTCTGATCGTGCCCGGACTGATGGCGGCGTCAGGCATGACCTTGGCTCACGCGGCGGCCACGTCGCTCGTCTCTGTCACCCTGTTTGCGGCCGCCACCAGCGGTTCCTACGCGGCCTCGCATCTTGTCGACTGGACGGTGTTCGCGGCGATGGTCGCTGGCGGTAGCCTAGGCGTCGTCATGGGTGTTCCGGTTGCGCGCCGGTTGGCGCAGCGCGCCGCTATAGCCCGGCGCGTCTTTGCGATAATGATCTTGGCAACGTCGGCCTATGTCGGCTACCGGGCCCTGAACGGTCTCTAGGGTAAGGCTGCTGCAAGCCGCAGGAAGCCCGCGACATCCACCGTCTCGGCGCGGGCTTCGGCGTCGATTTCGGCTGAGGCACATAAGGCCTCACCGCCCAGGACCTTCAGCGATGACCGCAGCATCTTACGGCGTTGGCCGAAGGCCGCCGCCGTTACGCGCTCAAGCGCCGCCAGGAGGGCCGGGTCTAGGGCATTGGGCTTAGGGTCCAGCCGCACCACCGCTGAACTGACCTTGGGCGGAGGGGTGAATGCACGCGGCGGCAGGTCCATCATCACCTTGGCCTCGCACACGGCCTGGGCGATGACGCTGAGGCGTCCGTAGGCTTCCGTCCCCGTCGCTGCTGCGATGCGGTCAGCGACTTCCTTCTGAAACATCAACGTCATAGACGCAGGTCGCCATGGCCCAGTCAGCCATTTGATCAGTAGTGGCGTCCCGACATTGTAGGGAAGGTTTGATACGATATGGCCGCGTCCGCCGGCCAGAACCGCCTCGTCCGCCCATAAAGCATCGGCCTCGACAAGGGTAAGAGCACCGCCGCTCGCCGTCGCCAGGTCTTCGAGCAGAGGCAGAAATCGAGGGTCCTTTTCCACCGCCACCACCTTGGCCCCGGCTTCCAGCAGCGCCCGAGTGAGGCCGCCTGGGCCCGGCCCAACCTCGATAACCGTTTCGCCATCTAGCGGCCCGGCAAGGCGTGCGATCTTGCGGGTGATGTTGAGGTCGAGCAGAAAGTGCTGCCCGAAGGCCTTCTTGGCCAGAAGGCCATATGCCTCAAGGCTGTGGCGCAACGGGGGCAGGTTTTCCAGGCTCAAGCTGCTGTTCGCCGATCTGCGATAGTTCTGGCCAGACGGGTGGCCGCTATCAGGCTGTCCGCCCGCGCCAGGCCGCGGCCGGCGATGTTGAATGCCGTCCCGTGATCAGGCGACGTGCGCACGATGGGTAGGCCCAGAGTCACATTCACCCCGCCGAAAAAGTCGAGCATCTTTACCGGGATCAGGGCTTGGTCGTGGTACATGCAAAGCACCGTATCATAGGATTTTCGGGCCTCTTCGTGGAACAAGGTGTCGGCCGGAAAGGGCCCGAACGCCTCGATGCCCAGGTCGCGCAAGGCGCGTATGGCCGGGCCGATAATGTCCAGTTCTTCCGTGCCCAGCGATCCATCCTCGCCCGCGTGCGGGTTTAGGCCGCTGACGGCCAGCCGGGGCACATTGATGCCGAAATCGCGCTGCAGTGCCTGGGCCGTTACCAGGCCTGTGTTGACAATTGTCTCGATGCTCAAAGTGCTGGGCA
>CANKEA010000049.1 GCA_947480815.1 Caulobacterales bacterium
ATGCCTATGCTCTCTGCTTAGATGCGCTAGAGCGGCCGGCGGGGAACATCATGAAACTATTCACCAAGAAACCTATCGAGGTGCTGCTCGCGCAGGCCTCTGAGGACGGCGAGCATACGCTGCGCCGGTCGCTGGGCGTGCCCTCCCTGACCCTGCTGGGTATCGGTGGGGTGATCGGCGGCGGGATCTTCGTGCTGACCGGCCAGCAGGCCGCGATCAATGCAGGACCGGCCATTGTGTTGTCGTTCGTGCTCGCCGGGATCGTCTGTATCTTTGCGGCCATGTGCTACGCCGAACTGGCGGCGATGATCCCGGTATCTGGCTCGGCCTATACCTATACCTATGCCACACTGGGCGAGTTCGTCGCCTGGCTGATTGCCTGGGACCTTATCCTGGAATATGGCCTTGCGGCCGCAACAGTTTCGGCCGGATGGGCGGGACATTTCAATGACATGCTAAAGGGATTTGGCGTTGGGATACCAGCGGCCTGGAGTAGCGCGCCCTTCACGTTTGACGGCAATAACCTGGTCGAGACGGGCAGCTACCTAAACTTGCCGGCGATGTGCATCGTGTTTTTGATGGGCGTGGTTCTCATCAGCGGCATCACCCAGAGCGCCCTGGTCAACAATCTCATCGTCAGCCTCAAGGTCATGGTTGTGCTTGCCGTGATCGCCTTTGGTTTCGCCCATATCCGGCCCGATCTGTGGCACCCGCTCATTCCAGCTCGGATCGAGCCAACCGCTGCCGACCCGCTCGGCCACTACGGGTATCGTGGCATCCTCACAGCTGCTGGGGTGATATTCTTCGCCTACATCGGGTTTGAGGCCGTCTCCACCGCCGCGCAGGAGGCCAAGAACCCACAGAAGACCATGCCGATCGCCATCCTGTTGTCGCTCGGTATCTGCACAGTACTTTACCTGCTGATGTCGCTCGTGATCACGGGCATCATGCCCTACAGCCAACTCAACAACGAAGCGCCGGTGGCGATTGCCCTGGGGGCCATTCCCGGCCTGGCGTGGCTGCGGCAGGCGGTGAATATCGCCGTTGCCATTGGCCTCGCCTCGACAATCTTGAGTCTGCTCTATGGTCAGTCCCGTATCTTCTATTCCATGAGCCGCGATGGCCTGCTGCCCCCCATGTTTGGCCGAGTGAACCCAAAGACTCGCACCCCGGTTTGGGGAACGGTCATCACCTCGTTCTGTGCCGGCATCGTTGGCGGCCTATTCCCCATTTCCGTGCTGGGCGAGCTGGTGTCGATGGGCACCCTGCTGGCCTTCGGCCTGATCTGCGCCGGCGTAATGTATCTTCGGATCAGTCAGCCGGACCTGCCGCGGAGTTTCAAAACACCCTTCGTCTGGGTCACGGCCCCACTTGGCATCGGCGGCTGCATCTTCCTGATCAGTGGCCTGCCGGGACCGACCTGGCTGCGTCTGTTCATCTGGATGGCTATCGGGATGGTGGTCTATTTCGGTTACGCCTACTGGCATTCCCGCACCCGCGAGAAGCTGACGGTGCCGGCGGAGTAGGGACGGGGCCCATTGCTTCCGATCTATGCGGTTCTCGACGAACTGAAGGCGGCGCTGGCGGGAAACCCCAGCGTCGTTCTCGTTGCGCCGCCCGGGGCGGGAAAGTCGACGGTCACGCCGCTGGCTCTGCTGGATCAGCCCTGGGTATCGGGCGGCAAGCTGCTGCTGCTGGAACCCCGCAGACTGGCGGCGCGGGCGGCCGCGGCGCGGATGGCTTCGACCCTGGGTGAGGCTGTGGGCCAGACCGTTGGCCTGCGCGTACGGCTGCAATCAAAAGTCAGCGTCGCGACCCGAATCGAGGTGGTCACCGAGGGTGTCTTCACCCGCATGATCATGGATGACCCTGCGCTAGAGGGCGTGGCCGGGGTGCTGTTCGATGAATTTCACGAGCGCAGCCTGGACGCTGACCTGGGTCTGGCGCTGGCGCTGGATAGTCAAGGTCTGCTGCGACCGGATCTGCGCCTTCTGCCGATGTCGGCGACGCTGGACGACGTGCGCCTGGCCGCAATGCTGGCGGCACCGGTGGTGGAAAGCCACGGCCAGGCCTTTCCCGTCGAAACGATCTATGTCGGTCGCGATGACCGCCTCCGGGTGGAGGAGCGCACGGCCCGTGCGGTGGGCACGGCTTTGGCCGAACAGACCGGCGGAATTCTCGTCTTTTTGCCCGGTCAGGCGGAAATCCACCGCACCCGCGCCATGTTGGACGAGCGACTGCCCGCCGGCGTGCGTATCGCGCCGCTGTATGGCGCGCTGGAGCTGGCCGAACAGGACCGCGCCGTCGCAACAGCTGCGCCGGGCGAGCGTAAGGTGGTGCTGGCAACCTCTATCGCAGAGACCAGCCTGACTCTGGAGGGGGTTCGGGTTGTGATCGACGCCGGCTTGTCGCGGGTGCCGCGCTTTGACCCTTCGAGCGGCCTGACGCGGCTGGTCACGGTGCGTGTGTCACGCGCGGGAGCAGACCAGAGGCGCGGACGAGCGGGGCGCACGGAACCGGGTGTTTGCTATCGCTTGTGGGACGAGGCGGAGACCAAGGGCCTGGCACCGTTCGCCCGGCCGGAAATCCTGGAGTCCGACCTTTCGGGCCTTGCCCTAGACCTGGCCCGTTGGGGTGCCCGTGATGCGACGGGCCTGCACTTTCTTGACCCTCCGCCTAGCGGTGCCTTTGCGGAGGCGAGGGGGCTGCTGGAACGGCTGGGTGCTTTGGATGCGCACGGCGCGCTGACGACACATGGCAAGGCTTTGACCGCCGTACCGCTGGCGCCACGGCTGGCGCATATGCTTGTCGCCTCCGGGGCGCGTGGGCAACAGGACCGCGCCGCCCAGATTGCCGCCTTGCTGTCGGAACCTGGCCTGGGCGGCCGCGATACAGACTTGCGCAGTCGATGGCAGGCCTTCAGCCGAGATAGCTCGCCCCGCGCCCGAGATGCAAAGACCCTGGCAGGACGCTGGGCGCAGGCGGCTAAGGCCGCTGTGACATTACCGGTGGCTGACGACGGATTGCTGCTGGCCACGGCGTTTCCCGAACGGGTCGCCAACGCGCGAGGCAAGGCCGGAGAATTTCAACTGGCCAATGGACGGGGTGCCTGGCTCGATCCGGCGGATATTCTGGCGCGAGAGCCCTGGCTGGCCATCGCTGAACTTGGCGGCGGGGAGGCGCGGGATCGTATTCTACTGGCGGCACCGCTCGATCCCGCCTTGCTGGAAAGCGAGTTCGGCGCGCGGATTACCGTCGAGGAACGGCTGTCGACGGATGCCAAGGGGCGGCTGAAAGCGGTTCGTATTCGTCGGCTGGATCGGCTGACGCTTAGCGAGACAACGCTAGAGGGCCTGGATCCCGCCGTGGTGCTTTCAGCCCAGCTGAGGCAGGTGCGCAATGAGGGCCTATCGGCCTTGCCGCTAGGCGAGTCCAGTCGGGCTTTAAGGGCGCGCGCAGGCTTTCTGGGCTGGCCCCATCTGGAGGAGGGGCCACTGCTGGCTCGCCTGGAGGACTGGCTATCGCCGCTGCTGTCCGGCAGATCTGGTCTTTCCCAGCTTTCTGACGCGGCGCTTGCAGAGGTTCTGCGCAACAGCCTGCCCTGGGATCTCCAGCGCGAGCTTGAGGCTAAGGCACCGTCGCGATTTACGGCCCCGACTGGTTCGACTTTTGCCATCGACTACGCTGCCGAGGGCGGTCCACGCGTCGAGGTCAGGGTCGGGGAACTTTATGGACTGCGTGAGCATCCGAGGGTTGGGGCAACCCCCCTGACCTTGGCGCTGCTGTCGCCGGCGCACCGGCCAATTCAGGTGACCAAGGACCTGCCCGGCTTCTGGGCCGGATCGTGGAAGGCGGTAAGGGCCGAGATGAAGGGCCGCTACCCGCGCCACGTCTGGCCGGATGACCCTGCGGCGGCCCTGCCGGTGACGCGGGCGAAACCGCACGGAACCTAAGCGGTCGCGGCGTAAATCATGATCCCGGTCGCCACAGCGAGGTTCAGGCTGTCGGCGCGACCCCGCATGGGGATTTTCACCGTCACGTCGCAGGTGGCGGCTAGTTCGGGGCTGAGGCCCTGCTGTTCGTTGCCCATCAGCACCAGGGTAGGGCGGGTGTAGTGCGCGGCCTTGTAGTCTGTGGTCGCTGTCAGCAGGGTTCCCGCTACGCATCCCGGCCATGCAATGCGGAAGGCCAGGAACTCAGCGGTGGTCGCCCGGGCAATTGGGACCGCAAAAATCGAACCCATGGTCGCGCGCACGGCTTCGACAGAGAATGGATCGCAACATTCGCCGACCAAGATGACTCCGCCGCAGCCGGCCGCGTCTGACGTGCGTACGATGGTGCCGAGATTGCCGGGATCGCGCACCTGTTCCAAGGCCACCCAAGAGCATGCGGCGTGGGGCTCAAGCTGGTTCAGCGGGGTGAAGCGCTGTTCAAACACGCCCAACACCGCTTGGGGGTTGTCGCGCTTGGCAACCTTTTCCAGCACGTCGCGACTGACCTCGATCACCTCGCCCTGCGCAGCGCGAGTGGCGGCAATGGCTTTCTGAAGCACGGGATGGTCGGCGGCGTCGCGACCGTACATCAGGATGCGCGGGGCCTGGCCCAGTTCGACCGCCTCGGTGACGATCTTAAGGCCCTCGGCCAGAAACAGCCCGGTCTCCTCGCGCTCCTTGCGCATGTGCAGGGCGCGCGCGGCCTTGACCGTTGGATTGGTCAGGGAGGTGATCGTTCGGGTGTCGGTCATGCGGTCCAACGGGCAAAGAAGGACAGGCCGATCTCGCGTTGGCCCTGCTCCTCAGCTAGGGTCAGTTCCCCCCATTCGATACGGCCGCCACGGCCTTTGAGCGCTTCGCCCAAGGCGCTAGCCAGAGCGGGGCCGCTGACCCGCGCTGCATAGGCGTTGAGCACCAGGAAAGATGCCTGTTCCGACAGCAAAGTCGCACAAAGCTTCGACATTTCCTCTAGATCTTCGAAAAGCCGCCAAACCTCGCCGTCGGGCCCGCGCCCATATTTTGGCGGGTCCAGGATGATGCCCTCGTAGCGGGAATCACGGCGAACCTCACGCTGCACATATTTGCGCGCATCTTCAGTTATCCACCGGATCGGCCGGTCGGTCAGCCCCGACAACGCGGCGTTCTCGCGTGCCCAGGCGACCGCCTTCTTGGAGGCATCGACATGGGTGACGCTGGCACCGGCGGCGGCACAGACCAAGCTGGCGACGCCCGTGTAGCCAAATAGATTCAGCACCCGCGGCGGTGCCTTGGCGGCGTCAATACGCTGCTGGAGCCAGGCCCAGTTGGCGGCCTGTTCGGGAAAGAACGCCAGGTGGCGGAAGGCGGTGAAGCGGCCGTTGAAGGTCACATCGCCATAGGAAAGGAGCCAAGATTCAGGAGGTTGGCGAGAAAATTGCCACTTTCCGGCTTCGTCCTCATCGGTTGGGTCGAACACGGCGTCGGCGGCATCCCAGACCGATTGCGGTAGGCGGGGTGGCCATGCGCATTGCGGCTCTGGCCGGATAACGGTGAAGCAGCCGTAGCGCTCTAACTTAAGTCCGCCGCCACTATCGATAAGGGCGTAGTCGGCCCAGCCCGCTGTGCGTAGCGCCAAGGGCTGGTCGGCGCGTGTAGGGCCGTTGCCGAGGTCGGAGGAAGGAGTGGCCATAGGGCTTGATAAGCTGCGCGCTAAAGGCCCGTCCAGTGGCAGGGTGTATCGCACCGCGTGATGCGGCCGAAATTGACCGGATTAAAGAGGGCTAAGCCTTTGAGTTTAATCCATTATGATACCTTTCTCGCGGTTGCTGCAATGCCTGCCCTGTCCTAAGCGTTCTGCTCTGGTCGGAGTGTCGTTAGATCAACAATTTGGTTTTGACCCGGCCTGGACGTTCGGCTCGTAAGCCAAAAGGCGGCGGTCACGAGCGGCGGGGCGAAATCCTGGTGGTCGCCGCGAAGATCTTCAACAGCCTTGGCTATGAAGGGGCGACCATCTGGCGCATTGACGAGGAGGTCGGCCTCTTTTCGACCGCGCTCTGCATGCGTTTTCGCGATAAGGACGAAATGCTGGTCGAGATCTGCGAAGGGGCCATGGAGGCCTTGCTACGACTGGGCAGCTAAATCGCCGCGCAGTCAGGACCTGGTTGAACGGATGGGCGAACGCGGATTCAAGGTGCTGCTCGATGTCGTTACCGAGATGGACGCCCAGGGTCGGCTAAGGAACACGACCCCGGCGGCAGCGGCCCAGGTGTTGTGGGCGTCGGGTCACGGCCTTGCTTCACTTCTGATCACCCAGTTGGGGCGTCAATGGTCGCCGGCAGATGAACTGACCAAGGCCTTGCTGGACGGAATGTTCGATGGATTGGTCAGCGACTAGGGGTGGTGGCGGCGGCGGCTAGTTCGGCAGCCGTTTTTGCAGGGCCCGCGGTTTTATCGATCACGGCCTCTATCGGCGTGGATGGGACGCGCAGGGCGGACCCTCGCTTGAGGTCTGACCACAGGGTCAGGGGCGCTGTGCCGCCGTTGAGGCGCGCGCGGTAGACCACCGTGCTCTCCAGGGTGCGCATCACATAATTGCGAGTTTCGCTGAACGGGATGCACTCGATGTAGTCGAGCGGATCGTTGCTGCTATTGCGCGGATCGCCGCAGAATCCGGCCCATTCGAGAGGGCGGGAGGGCCCGGCGTTATAGGCCGCGGCAGCCATCAGATAGGAGCCACTGAAGGTGTCGATCATCCGGCCCAGATAGGCCGAGCCGAGCCGCATATTGTATTGGGGATCGATCAGGCGGCTTTCGGCGTAGGGCTCGCCAATGCGTCGTGCGGTTAGCCGGGCGGTGGCTGGCATCAGTTGCATCATGCCACGCGCCCCGACGCCTGAGCGAGCGGTGGGCGTGAAATTGCTTTCCTGGCGGGCGATCGACAGGGTGAAGGCTGTCTCGGCGCTGGTCGGCATCTCGGGCGTGCTGATTATTGGATAGCCGCGCTGGGGGAGAATGAAGCCGCGCGTGGCCGCGGTGCGGGCTGCGCGCATGGCGAGATCTTGATCGCCTGTGGTCAAAGCCAAGTCGAACAGCATGGCTTCTTCCGCCGCATTGGGCAGGAGGTCGTCTGCGGCCAGCACGAAGGCCTTGAAGGCATCGACTGCACCCACAGCATTGAGCATGCGGGCGGCCTTGACGATATCCCGGCCCTCAAACGTCGCCCGGTCGGCTGGACTGATCGTTGGATCGGCACCCAGGTCGATGGTCTTGAGGCCTGCCTTTTCTGCGGCGAGCTGGCCATAGAAGGTGGTCTGGTAGCGCGCGCCATCACCGAAATAGCCTGCTGCGGCAAGACTATCCCCGCCAGCCTCCGCCGCGCGACCTTGCCAGTAGAGCGCCCGGCTGCGGGTGATCGGTGAGACACCGATTCCAGCCAGGACCGCGAAATGAGCCTCGGCGAGGGTCGGGTTCTTCAGCCGGGTCAGGGCCTGCCAGCCCGCATAAAACTGAGCTTCCGCGCCATTGGCACCACTGGTCATGCGGCTGTTGGCGGCCAGTCCGTAAGCGTTGGCGCTGTCGCCATTTTTAAGGGCCTGGGCAATCAGGGCGCGGCGTTCGATCCAGATTCGGTCTGCAGCCTCCTCGGTGGGAGGCTGTGCTGGAAAATAGGCCGAGAGCCTCAAGGCCTCGTCGATCTGGTTGCGTTTTCGCAGGTTCGAGGCCCGTTCGAAGGCGACACCAGGCGAGACCTGCTGGACCGGAGTGAGGCTGGAGAACGTTACCTCGGCGTCGTAGGCATTACTGCGCAAGGCGATGCGGGCATTGGCCATGGCCAGAGTGTCAGGATCGAGCAGAGGTAGCATGTCGCGCGCGGCTGGACCCTGAGCCCCGTATAGCAGAATGTCGGCGCGACGGGCGTGGTCCTCCGGGGTTAGCCAACTG
>CANKEA010000050.1 GCA_947480815.1 Caulobacterales bacterium
CAGGCGCTAGTTTTTCAGCCGGTTGATCAGCGCTGCGGTCGAGGGATCGTGCGGCTTCGACCCCCGGCCCACTAAGTCTTCGAGGATGGCGTTGGCCATTTCCTTGCCCAGCTCTACGCCCCATTGGTCAAAGCTGTTGATACCCCAGACCACACCCTCGACGAAGGTCTTGTGTTCATAGAGGGCGATCAGGGCCCCCAGGCTGTGCGGATCGAGGCGGGGCAGCAGGATCAGCCCCGAGGGTCTATCACCATCGAACGTTCGCGGGGCACTCGGCGGATTTTTGCGCCCGACCATTAAGGCCTCGGCCTGCGCGAGGACATTGGACAGCAGCTTGTCGTGCATGCCGCCATGGCCTTCGTCCGTCGCGGCAAGGGCGACGAACTCGGTCGGGACGATGTCGGTCCCTTGGTGCATGGCCTGGAAATAGGCGTGCTGAACATTGCTGCCCTCACCGCCAAAGACCACCGGCGCTGTAGCGTGACCCACGTGCGCGCCATCCAGCCCAATCGACTTGCCGTTCGATTCCATTTCCAGCTGTTGCAGGAAGGCCGGCAGGCGGCGCAGCCGGTAGGCGTAGGGCACCACCGAGCGCGCGCCGCGTCCAAGGCCATTGCGGTTGTAAATCTGCGCCAGGGCCAAAAGGACGGGGGCGTTACGCTCGAACGGTGCGGTTTGGAAATGTTCGTCCATGGCGGCGGCACCGGCTAGGAACTGGCTAAAGACGTTCCAGCCCAGCGCGATGGCGCACGACAGACTGACCGACGACCAGAGCGAATAGCGCCCTCCCACCCAGTCCCAGAAGCCAAACACCCGCGCGTCGGCCACACCGAAGGCGGCTGTCTTGTCGAGCGCGGTCGAGACCGCAGCCAGGTGTTTGCTCACGTCTGCTTCGCCAACAGCGGCGGCCAGCCATGCCCGGGCGGCCGTGGCATTGGCGAGAGTTTCCTGCGTGGTGAAGGTCTTTGAGACCACAATCACAAGCGTGCGGGCCGGATCGAGCTCTGCCGCGGCCTGCGCAAAATCGCCGCCGTCTATGTTGGCCAAGAAGCGCACACCGATCTGAGGTTTCAGCGGCTTGAGGCCGTCCCACAGCAGTCTGGGCCCGAGGTCCGATCCGCCGATGCCGATGTGCAGGATGCTGGTGAAGGGCGCGCCATCGGCGGCGGCGATCTGGCCGCTACGGATGCCGTTGGCAAAGCCTGCCATGCGCTGACGCATCGCCTCGACATCAGCCATCACACTCTTGCCTTGAGCCATGAAGGTCGCAGTTGCCGGGGCTCTGAGCGCCATGTGCAGGGCAGGCCGCTCCTCTGAGGTGTTGATCGTCTCGCCGCCAAACAGGCGTCGGCGCGCGTCGTCCAGACCAGCTGCCTTGGCCAGGGCCAGGGCGGCGTCCAGCCCAGCCAGGCTCCAGGCCTGTTTGGAAAGGTCGATGCCTAGGCCCGCGGCATCGAGGGTCAGCCGCCCCATCCGGGCGGCCTCAGCCTTAAACCGGTCTTCAATGCGCACGGCGCGGTCGGCTTGTGCGGCGGCCTCAAGGGCGCTCCAGGCGGCGGCGAGATCATCCATGGTCGCTAAACTCCGCAGCGAGAACTCGGCTTTGGCCCAACGTGGTTAACAGCGCGTTCACCACCGATAGACTACGCCAGAAGCCGTTATCGCACACCGATTTCATGAGGATCTGGCCATGTCCTGCGGCGCCGCTTCCCTGTCCATCACCCTGTGGATGGCAGCGATGGGCCCGGGCCCGGTCGGCACGCCGGCGCTCAGTGGCCAGCTGGCCATTACCGCCCCACTATCGGTGGCGCATGAGCCCTTGTTCGCAGGCACAGTGGGCCAGGCCGACGGTTTGAAGAAAGTGGTCGAGGGATTCCGCACCATGGCCCCCGCCGACGCATCGGAACTTCTGCCCATGACCGATTTTGACGAATTTTCTCGTAAGATCGCCGCCCTGTCCGCGCTTGATGAAAATGGCCGTCTAGCGTTGGTTAATCGCGGCGCAACCGACGATCTCAAATGCATCCTGCACGGCATCAGCCAGGACCCGCCGGTGAAGCTCAAGGACGTCTCCGAGGCCAAGATGCCCAAGGCTCGAGACTGGGCCCTGCGCGACATGGTCTATCTGCTGAACGACAACGTCGAGGTTATCACCTCACCGCCGCAACCGGCAGCGTAAGGCCTAGGCAGCGATCGATGTCTTCAGCGCTACAATCACCCCACCGGGGGTCAGGAACTGCGGCAAGATCTTCTCGCTGCCATCGGCGCTGTAGAGCAGGTAGAGCGGCACTCCGGCACGGCCATGATCGGACAGGATCTTGGAAATTTCGGCGTTCTGATTGGTCCAGTCAGCCTTCATATAAACGGTATTGGTCGCACCGAAGGCCTCGACCACTTTCGGATTAGCCAAGGTGGTGCGCTCATTGACCTGGCAGGTCACGCACCAGGCGGCGGTAAAATCCACCAGAACCGGAACGCCCGCGCCACGCAGCTCGGCGAGGCGGTCAGCAGAATAGGTCTCCGCCTCCAGCCCGCCGGCAACTATTTTCGGCCCCGACCCAGACGCGTTGGAGGGGGCGGGCGCATAGGCACCGATCATGGCCCCGGCCATGGCAATAGACAGCAACACAGTGCCGCCCGTCATCAGCAGCAAATATTTGCGGCCTTCAATCCCCTGGCTGCGGCCATAGAGCCAGGCCCCAAAGGCGGTCAGAACTCCGATCGCCAGTAGACGGGCGAGCCCGGCCGAATCCGTCTGCTGGGCCAGCACCCAGACCAGCCAGGCGGCGGCGGCGTACATCGGGAAGGCCAGCACGCGGCGGAAGGTTTCCATCCAGGCACCGGGGCGCGGGATCCGCTTCAATAGACCGGGCGCGAACGCCAGGGCCGTGAAGGGCGCAGCCATGCCAAGGCCCAGGCTCAGAAAAACGGCGAGGCCCAGGATGGGCGGCTGGGTCAGGGCTACGCCCAGCGCGGGTGCCATGAAGGGCGCCGTACAGGGCGCTGCGACCACAACCGCCAGGGCCCCCGTGAAGGCCGCGCCCAGGAGGCCATCTTTGGAGGCTAGGCCCGAGCCTACCCCCTGGACTGAGGTCCCGATCTCGAACAGGCCCGAAAGGTTGAGTGCGGTCAGCAGCATGACCAAGCATAACACCGCCACCACGGCGGGCGACTGCAGCTGAAAGCCCCAGCCAACGGCCCCGCCGGCGGCCCGCGCCGCCATCAGCGCACCGGCCAAGGCCAGGAAGGTCAAAAGCACGCCACCCATGAAGGCGAGGCCCTCTGCCCGCGCGGCCTTCGGCTCGGATGCATGGCTGGCCAGGGACGCCGCCTTCATCGACAGCACCGGGAAGACGCAGGGCATCAGGTTCAGGATCATCCCACCGATGAATGCAAATACGATCGCCAGCAGTAGACCGGGCTGGCCCGCCGCCGGGGTGGCGTTGGTCACGCCCTTGGGGCCATTAGATGTGGCGGGCGTTGCTGGGCCAAGGCCAGAGGTCCCAGCCGGGGCCGGGCCGCTAGCCGCCTCGATCTCATAGGTCTTTCCGCCAACGGCTAAAACGCCGGCGATTTTGTCCGGTGTCGGGCCGTTGACGAAGGCCGTTCCGGGCTTAAGCGTCAGGGTCAGGCCGTTGGGGCCCTTCTCGATGGTTTGAGCGGCGGCGTTTTCCATCACCACGCCCGAATAGGGGAAGAAATAGGCTCCGTTCATGTCGGCACCCGCCAGGGGCGAACCCGCCACGGCCAGGGTCAAGCCGGTGGCTGAGCCGATATAACTTGCCGTCAGGCCAGCGGGCTTGGGCTTATCGGCCAGGGCCTTTTCGATGCCTAGGCCATGGTTAGGATCGTTCGCCGGAGCCGCCACGATGGGCAGGGCTAGGTTGAGCACCGCGCTCTCGGGCACGCAGACATCGGCGCAGACCAGAAAGGCCACAGCGGCCTTGATCGTAACGCTGCTCCCCACCTTGGAATTTGCCGGCACGGTGACCGGGACGGTCAGCAGGACCTCGCCCTGATAGCCATAATTCATCAACGGGCCCAGCGGCAGGCGGCTGGGCGCGGGCCACACGATATCGCCCGCGCTCCAGCCGGCGGGCAGGGTCCAGACGATCTTGGTGGCATCGCCGCTGTCGCCCGGGTTGCGCCAGTAGGTGTGCCAGCCCTTGTCGATCTGTTGGCGAACGGCCAAGTAAACGGTCGATCCCGGAGCGGCCCCGGCCGTCTTGGTGACCAGCTCGGCCTTGAGGTGCCCAGTGTTAATCGCCTCCGCCATCGCCGGCGCGGCCAAGCTGAGGATCAGGGCGGCGATGAAGCCTGAGAAAATGCGGTTCATGGCGTCACCTTAAGACATACGCCAGGGCGGCGGCAAACCTAGCCAAGGCGAAGCAAACCTCTAGAACAGGCCTATTCGCTGTTTAGCCTGGACGCCATATCCCATGCCCGCTGCATTTGACGAAATTAAGGTCGGCCAAGTGGTGTCGCTCGGCACGGCCATGGTGGACCCCACGGCGCTCGATGCCTTCCTTGTGGCCTTTGCGCCCGGCTGGAACGCCGAGCAGGGTGCGCCCAACGCCTTCACCTTCGCGGTCTGGACCCGGCTCGACGCAGCAGCTACGGCGCAATGGCCGCAGACCAAGCGTCTGGGCATAGACGCCCTGCGTTGGGGCCGAAATCCCTCCGCAGGCGAGCTGCTGCGCGGCCGGATGACCGTGATGGGCAAGGACCCGGTCGGCGATGACAAAGGCGTGGTGATTGCTCAACACGACCTGCTCGATGAAGCTGGCCGTTTGGTATTCTCGTGCCTGACCCGCAGCGTGTTTAGGCGTTAGCGGCCGGCTGCTGCGCCGCGAGCGGCAGGGAAGCCGGGCCGCGCTTGGAGGCGACGGCCATCAGGCGGTCCCAACCCAGCAGCGACACCATGTGGGCAAACACCGCGCCCATGGCTCCGTTGTTGAGCAGCTCGGAAAGCTTGTCGCCCGGCAGCTTCTTGAACTTCTCGTCCGAGATCGCGGAATATTCGGCGATCAGCTGCGGTTCGCCGGCGGGCGAGCCATCGGCGTTGCGCGGGGTATAGACGGCCTGTTTCATCTCGAACAGGTCGAGTTCGTTCAACATCTGTACGAAAGCCATGGTGCGGCGGCGCTCGGTCTCGAAGTCGTCGCAGAACTTGATGGCGTCGGTGGTGTACTGAGTCGGCTCGCCCTTAGCGTCGAACAGTTTGGTCTCGCCCTTCTCAGACAACAGGTCGGAGGCGCGGTCGATGCAGACGACCATCTGCTCGTCCTCCTCATTGCCGGCCAGCACGAACGGGAAGCGGCGGATATAGGCCGGTAGATAGGTGGCATCGGCGAAGGTGCCGTCGTCATCGATGAACAGGTTCTGGCCGCCATTCAGACCCATCACGGCCAGCGGAATGCGGTCCGGTCCGGCGAAGATGATCGGGAAGCTCAGGGCGGCCTGGCCAAATTCGCCGATCGTGATCGGCACCACATGGCCGGTCTTGGCAAAGCCGAACGGCTTGTCCTTGTTTACCAGGCCCAGCTTGGCGTGTTCGACGCGATTCAGCGGCTCAGGGTTCGTGTAGAACAGCACAGTGCCGGAGATCTCGGCCTGGGCGGCGGGGGCGGGGGTATCGGACATGTTAGTCTGGGCTCCGGAGTTCGGATTTAAATAGCGGTTGCGGCTATTAGCCGATCCAGAAGCGGGCGGCAAACGGGGCCTCTGGCTTAGTCCTTGGCGGTGGCAAGATAGCTCGCCGAGCGCATCTCCTGGAGACGTGAGACGCAACGCTGGAATTCGAACGCGCCCTCGCCCTCGGGATAGATCTTTTCAGGCTCAGCAGCGGCCAGGACGATCAATTTGACGCGCGACTCATACAGGGCGTCGATAAGGGTCACGAAGCGTCGGGCTTCCGAGCGGTTACCGGCCCCCAGAAGGGGGATATTTTCAAGAAAGAGGGTGTGGCTTTGGTCCGCCAGGGCAAGATAGTCCTGTGGCCCCAGCGCCTGAGCGCAAAGGCTGGCGAATGAAGCCCGCACCAGCCCGCCCGCGGCGCGCGGCAAGTGGGTCTTGCGACCTAGCACCTCCAGAGTGATGCCGGTTTCGGCTGCGCCGTCTAAAAGGTCGCCCCACAGGGCGTCGAACCGAATCTGCTGGGTGTCATGGACTAGATCCAGCCAGACCTCCTCGCCGCGCAGCCGGTCCAGTCGGTAATCCACCGGTCCTTTGACGGCCACAACGTCGAGCTGCTGCTGCAGCATGGCGATGAAAGGCAGGAAGAGCTGCCGGTTGAGGCCATTGTAATACAGGGCGCCTGGTGCCCGGTTGGAGGTGGCGGCCACGGTCACCCCGCGCGCCAGCAGGGCCTCGAACAGCCGACCCAGGATCATGGCGTCGGCGATATCGGAGACTTGGAATTCGTCGAAACACAGCAGGCGGGTATCGTGGGCGATGACCCCGGCGGTGGGCCCGATGGGATCGTCGCCCTTGGTTTCGCCAAACAACGTCTTGCGTTCGGCCACGCTGCCTTTGCGCCATTCGCCGATCAGTCGGTGCACCTGCGCCATAAAGTCATGGAAGTGTACGCGCCGCTTACGGGCCACGGGTGCGGAGGCAAAGAACAGGTCCATCAGCATGGATTTGCCGCGCCCGACCGGGCCGTAGAGATAGACGCCACGCACGGCCTTGGGCTTGCGGAACAGCCCGGGCTCTCCGGCCCCGGCCAGGTCGCCCTCCAACCGGATCAGGGCCTCCAGGGCCTTCGCCTGGGCTGGATCGGCTCGCAGTCGCCCGGAAGCGATAGCGGTGTCATAGGATTTGCGCAGGGTGGAAGCCATTGGGGCTCCGGTTAGCCGCGTGAGGCCGCCTCGTCGATGCTAAAATTGACCGATGCGAGCGGAAAGCCGAATCGCCCACTGTCTAGCCCGGCTTTCAGGCCCCAAGGTCTTTCAGCGCATAGCCCTGGGTTTCGGCCTTCTCACAAGCGCAGCCCCGCATCTTGCCATCCTGGGTCCACCAGATCAGCAGCGGATAGGCGAAAGTGATGCCGTTTTCCTTCAGCAGCGGTCTTAACTTCATCACCATGTCACGCCCGGCGTCGACCACGGCTGTACGGGCGGTGTCGCCGTCAGCGGGGATAATCCCATCGGCCGTCCAGCCGTCGATGGGGGTCTCGTCCCAGCGTTGCGAGAGGGCCCAACTGCGGTTGACCCACAGTTCCGCCACTGTGGAGCGCTCGGCTGGCGTAGATTGCGACACCCCGTTCAGGTCGGGTCGGGCCACTTCGATCAGCCGAGTGTCGACCTGGGCGGCTTGCAGCTTGGGCCATTGCTCCAGCTTAAACCGCAGGCAGTCGGGGCAGGAGCGGAAGCCGACCATGTAGAGCTTAGGACCAGGAAGGCCCGGCGACACCCAGCCCGAGGTTTCGAGGATTTTTGTGATTTCGGCCTGGTTCTTGGTGATGTCATGCGGCCGCCAGCGCAGGTCGATCCGCCACCAGCCATAGAGGCCCGCGATGACGGCCACGACCAGCAGCGCAGTGATCAGCTTGAACTTCATCCGTTGACTCCAAGAAACTTGCCCTGCTCGGCAGCGGGACTTTGCGGTCACGGTGAGTGTAACTGATCTCAGTGCGACGCCGAAGCGAGGTTTGAGCCCTTCGCCGCCCAGCATCGATGGGCTGATCGTGAATGCGCGCCGTCTCGCCCATTCGCACTGGTCCAGCTATAGCGGAGGGATGGAGTTATTCCTTCCCGATGAAGCCGCTACCCAGGCCCTGGGGGCCGCAGTGGCCAAGGTGCTGCGGCGCGGTGATGTCGTCTGTTTGAGCGGGCCGTTGGGAGCCGGAAAATCGTCCCTGGCCCGAGCGC
>CANKEA010000051.1 GCA_947480815.1 Caulobacterales bacterium
CGGCTGGCCGCCTTCTACCAGGCCTATTATCGCCCCGAGCGCGCCTTCCTGGTCGCCGTGGGCGACTTCGACGCCGACACGATGGAGGCCAAGATCAAGGCACACTTCGGGGACTGGAAAGCGCAAGGCCCCGATGCCCTGGATTTCGATCCCGGAGCCGTGGCCCGCCGTGGGCCCGAGGCCAAGACCGTCGTTCAGCCTGGGGCGGCGACGTCGGTTCAGATCACCTGGATGAACCCACCTGACAAAAGCCCGGATAGTGTGGCCGTGCGCCGCAAGCAGTTAATCCGCAGCCTGGGGCTGGCGGTGCTGAACCGGCGCCTGGGGGCCCGCGCGCGCGGCAATGAACCGCCCTATATCGCCGCAAGCGCTTCGCGTGGGGATCAGGTGCATGCGGCCGACATGGCCACCTTGGCCGCTTCCGCCCGCCCCGGAGAATGGGAAAAGGCTCTGGAGGCGCTGGATGTCGAACACCGCCGGGCGCTGAAATTCGGTATCCGTCAGGACGAGCTTGACCGCGAGATTGCCGAATATCGCTCCTATCTCGAAAGCGCCACCGCAGGTGCTGCAACGCGCCGCACCGTGGCCGTGGCGGCCGATATTCTGGGCACCGTCGCTGACGACGAGGTCGTAACCTCACCAGCCCAGGAGCAGGCCTTTTTCGAAAACGTGGTCAAGGACCTCTCGGCCGCCGATGCCGCCGCCGCCCTCAAGACCGCTCTCAGTGGAGAGGGCCCACTGATCTTCGTCGCCGGGCCTACCCCCGTTGTCGGTGGCGAAAAGACGGTGCTGGCCGCCTATTACAAGGCTCACAGGCATGAGCCAACGCCCCCTGCGCCGCCCCTGGCTGGAAACTGGCCCTATGCCGATTTCGGCCCCGTCGGCAAGGTGGTTAAGCGCGACGAGGTCGCGGACCTTGATACGGTGTTTGTGCATTTCGAAAACGGGGCGCGGCTGACTGTTAAGCCGACAAAGTTCCGCACCGAACAAATCTATGTTTCCGTCCGCGTCGGCTATGGCCTGTCGGACATGGCCAGCGACAAACAGATGCCCAAATGGGCAGGATCGGCCTTCACTGAAGGCGGCCTCAAGAAGGTCTCCGCCGAACAGCTAGAGGGCATGCTGGCCTCAAAGACCTACGATGTGAACTTCGGCGTCGACGAGTCCGCGTTTGAGCTGAGTGGCGCCACGCGGCCCGACGATCTCAACACCCAACTCCAGGTCTTGGCAGCCTATGTGACAGAGCCCGGCTGGCGCACCGAGGCGTTCGATCGAATCCATGGCTATGGTGGCACCTTGCAGGACCAGCTGGAGGGCACCGACAACGGCGTCTTGCGCCGCGACCTTTCAGGCCTGCTGCACAGCGGCGACCGGCGCTGGACATTCCCTAGCCGCCAGGAAATTGCCGCCACGAAGCTGGAGGACCTGAAAAACATGGTCGATCCCGCCCTAGCATCTGGCCCAATCGAGATCGTGATCGTTGGCGACACCACCGTGGAAAAGGCCATCGACTCCGTGGCGGCCACATTCGGTGCCCTGCCTGCCCGGCCTGAACCTAAGATGGTATTGCCGCCCATCGGGGCCGTGCGCTTCCCTGCCCCAGTCGCCGCTCCCGTCGTCCGCAAGCACAACGGCCGTGCCGACCAGGCCATCGCCTATCTGGCCTGGCCGACCGACGACTTTTATGTCGATACCCGCCGCTCGCGGGCCACGGCGGTGATGAGCGACGTACTGAAACTTCGGCTGATCGATGAACTGCGCATCAAACAGGGCGCGACCTATTCACCGTCGGTCGGCTACGCGGCCAGCCAGACTTGGCCGGGCTACGGATATATTGCCGCCAGCGAGGAGGCCCCACCGGCATTGATGGACGGCTTCTTCCGCGACGTCTCGACCATCGCCGCTAACCTGCGAGACAAGCCGATCAGCGCCGACGAACTCAACCGCGCCAAGACCCCGCGGCTGGAGGCGGTGCAGAAGCAGCGTGAGACCAACGAATATTGGCTTGACCAACTGTCTGGCGCGCAGGCTGATCCACGCCGACTGGACGCTATTCGCTCGTCCTACGCCTCGGTGGAGGCGGTTGGACCCGCCGACGTCCAGGCCGCGGCCCAGCGCTACCTGCGAGACGATAAGGCGTGGAAACTCGTCGTAAAACCCAAAAAGGCTAATCCTGACCCTGCGGTTGGGGCGACAAGCCAGCAGCGCTCGCCGCAATGAGAAAACGGCGGGAAATCGGTCTTGAAAATCAATCCATCAGGGGATTAAGGGCGCTTCAACGCACCTGATCACCATAAGAAATGCCAAACTTCACGCCAAGCGAAATGTTGTAGTTTGGCGTGCAGCAGTTGGTAGGCGGCGGCGGGATCTGACAGTTACCGCAGGCCGCACGGGCGCTCTGATTGCCGACGATCCCGAACGCAAGCCACAAGAATACGCCTGCGATAAGTACAAGGAGCACTGAACGACCGAACGTCATCACTATAGTCTCCACATCACCCGGCAAACTGCAAGAAGCGGTCCGCGGGCCTCGAAATGTACCGAAACGAGACAGAACCCCCTTGGCGCCAAACTTCCCTGCAACCCCCGTGCGGCCAGCGAAGGCCGGATCAAGGGTTGCACGATGTTCCATCCTAGCACGGAACGATTGATAGAGTATTGGGGCGAGAGGAAATCCGCGGGACGCATCCCGTCGCGCGCCAGTATCAATCCCGGCGATTTTGCCGATCTCGTCCCGCAGTTGTTCATCCTGGGACGGGACGGCGCGGGCGGGTATCCGATCCGACTGGCCGGCGGATTCATCATCGAACTGCATCACCGCGATCTCGCTGGCGAGAACATGCTAGATTTGTGGAGCCCGATGAGCCGGGCCGAGCTGTGGGAATTGCTTGAAGCATCTCGCCGAAGTGGCGAGCCGTTCGTGCTGACAGCCGATATCAACGCCGTAGAGGCCACAGTCGGGATGGAGGTGTCTTTCCTCCCTCTGACCACCTCAGACGGTGAAGTCAGCCGATTCCTGGGCCTCTACCAACCCATCGCCATGGTTCAGCGCCTAAAAGGACGGCCGGCACAATCTCTGTCGATCCGCCGCGACGGCATGGCGGCCGAACAGGCCCGCCCTGCCCTTCGGCTGGTCGCCTTAGAAGGCCGTCGCCTGGCCTAGCCCAAGAGCCTAGGTGTTGCCGTAAAGCGACGCCCAGGCGTCCTTGCCGGCCGCGACCTCAGCAGGGGTGATGGCCGTGTCCCGATAGCCTATCGTACCCTTGGCGCTGGCGTTCCAGGCCGCGACCACCATATCGCGCAACTCGGCGGCACCGGCGGCGACACGCATGGTGGTGAAATCAATCGCCTTGGGGGTAGTGCGGTCGAACTCGCCTTCCTTCCACATCTGATATAGCGGCTCGACAAAGCTGTTACCGGTCAACAGGTAGTCGATGGTGCGCTTTTGGATATCGCAGCTGCAATCGCGATAGGGCGGGACCTTAGCACGCACCATCTCGATGTTCACGTGATCGACAACGAACCTATCCTCAAAGGGGCTATGGATCGGGGCCAGCGTATAGCCGTTAGGATTGGGGAACTTCGCGCCCCAGCCGTTATAGTGCCAAGTGTCGTGCAGAGGCTGACTGCCGTCGCCGATA
Organism: Caulobacterales bacterium; assembly: GCA_947480815.1. Taxonomy (GTDB): domain Bacteria; phylum Pseudomonadota; class Alphaproteobacteria; order Caulobacterales; family Caulobacteraceae; genus Caulobacter. The sequence goes on from CANKEA010000051.1 coordinate 3,642, forward strand.
TAATGCGCCCAAACGCCAATGTTGCGCACGATCAAGGCCTGTCGGCGGGTCAGATCTTCGGTGTACCAGCGCTTACGGGCTGGGTTCTTTTCATTTTTCACCGCCGAGGTCAGGATACGGTAATAGGTGAAGTCGGTCGCCAGCTGTTGCCAGCCATCAATGATGGCATAGGGCGAATAGCCCGCCTGCCAACTGTTTGTACCGGCGGCCTGCAGGGCTTTTTCATAAGCTTCACGGGTCGGCGGCAGGTCGACAAATTTTGGGCCGCCATTTAGGCCGCCGCTGTCGTCGATGTCAGCGAAATGCCCAGGATCGCGGTCGCTGTCATGGATACGGCCACTACCCTTGGATCGATCAAGTTCGCGCGCCAGTTCGCCGATATCGAAAGCGGCCTGTTTGGTGCGCAGAAAGGCCGGAAGGGTGGCCGGAAAGGCCTCAGCACCAGCCTGACCAACAAATCGGTGACCAGACGACCCCCAGGCCAAGGCCTGTCTGGATGCGGCCAGGCTGAGTGCTCCGGCGGCCAGGGCGATCAAGGCGGGCTTCAGGCGAATAGGCATGGCGGCGTCTCTCTTGCAGGTCAAACACCGAACCTTGGCCGCCCCTGCCACCTCGGCGCAACCAAAAGATTTGAGACTCCTCGCGCGCGGCTCTATGAAGAGCACCACGATAGACGGTCCAGACCGCAGCATGGAGAGTCCATGAGACGCCGCCTGACGATCCTGGCCGCCCTCGCCGTTTTGAGCTCGCCCCTCGCCGCCCAGGCCCAGGACGGAGCGGCAACACGCGATCCGATCGGCGACTTGATCGCCAACGCGGTCAATGTGGTCAACACCGCTGTCCAGGTCGCCGGTGAAGCCGCCGACGCCATCATAATGCACGCCACGCTCTACTACTCGGGTAATCGGGGCGTTGGTACGCGCGACAGCCTGGGCTGCAAGGTGGTGGCCATGCGCACCGCCGCAATCGGCGACCTGCCTCGCCGTACGCTGGTGTTCATCAAGGAAACCGTCGGCCTGCCCATGCCAGACGGCCGTCCGCATGATGGATATTGGTATGCCTCTGACACCGGCGGTGCCATCAAGGGTGCGCGCATCGACCTGTTCACCGGGAACGGACGTAGCTCCATGGCCGCTATGGCCAAGCTGAACCAGGCAAAATTGACAGTTCAGCCGGTCGGCAAGTTCGACGGCTGCCCCCAGACCTAGGTCGCAAGCTAAATCCCCGAGACCCGCCCCTTTGGGCAAATGCCAACGCGGACGGTCTCAGATACCCCCACCGACATTGTCCGGTGCCAACGGTGAGCGGGCGACGTGGATGCCGCATTCGGTCTTGTCTTGGCCCTGCCAGCGACCGGAGCGCACATCGCCGCCGTCCTCGACGGGCTTTGTGCACGGCCAGCAGCCGATAGAGGGGAAGCCCTGCGGCACCAGCGGATGAGACGGCAGGTCATGCTCGACCATGTAGGCGTCGATCTGATCTTTCGACCAATTCGCCAGGGGGTTGAACTTGATCTGGCCGTCCGTCCCCTCTTCCACCACGCGCAGGCGCAAACGATCGCCGCCCTGAAAGCGCTTACGGCCGGTAATCCAGCCTGAGAATTCACTCAGAGCCGCGTCGAGCGGGATCACCTTGCGGATATTGCAACAGCCGTCGATGTCGGTTTGGTGCAGAATAGACTGGGGATCGTGCAGCGACAGGTCCGTAAACCTTGGCCGCAGGTCGCGCACCCCGGTCAAGCCGAGTCGATTGGCGAGGCTACGGCGGTAGTCCAGGGTCTGGCCAAACAGCATGCCGGTGTCGAGGAACAACACGACGATCTTCGGATCGATCTGGGCGGCCATGTGCAGCAGCACGGCACTCTCGGCACCAAATGACGAGACCAGGGCCAGCTTAGCACCAAAGCGCTCATGCGCCCGGCGCAGCACCTCAAGGGGTGAAGCGTCACGCAGCGCGTCGTTCAACCGGTCGGCGACCGACTGGGATGCGTCGGCATTGTCGTAAGCCATCACGCCTCCCGCTCCACAAAGGCCGGGACTCGGCTGTCGGCGGCCCGTTGGTAGACATGGCGATAACGGTGGACGGTGGCGGCCCATTCTTCTGGGGTCGAGCCGTCCGTGGGTTCGAATGCGTCGAAGCCACAGCGCATCATGAACGCCGCCAGTTCGCGCAGGACCTCGCCGACGGCGCGGATTTCACCGCGATAGCCAAAGCGCTCCCGCAGCAGCCGCGCCGAACTAAACGAGCGGCCATCGCGAAACTTGGGGAATTCCAAGGCGATCACCGAAAGGTCGGCCAGGAAAGGTGCCAAGGCTTCAACCTCGTCGGCACCCTCCAGCCGAACCCCGACCTTGCGACCCTGCGCCAGGATCGCAGGGGCCTCGGCCTCATAGCGAGACAGCGGCAAGATCACCTTGCCTGACAGCGGAACCGAATCTTCCAGCCCAACCATGACAAAATCGTCGTCAGCCCAGGCGGCCGTGCCGCAGGCCAGCTTAATGAGCGTCGACATAAACGGCCTCCTTGAAGGGCGCGACGCCGACGCGGCGGAAGGTGTCGAGGAACCGCTCATCGCCGACGCGGACCGACAGATAGGTATCGACCAGCGTCTCCACCGCGCCAGCAACCCGGTCGTAAGCCAAGGCCGGGCCGAGCATTTCACCCAGGCTGGCGTCTTCGGCACCCGAGCCGCCAAGCGTCAGCTGATAGAACTCCTCGCCCTTCTTATCGACGCCGAGAATGCCGATGTGGCCAACATGGTGGTGACCGCAGGCATTGATGCAGCCGCTGATCTTGATCTTAAGCTCACCAATCAGCTCGGCCTTGTCGGGACTAGTGAACTTCTCGCCGATATCCTGAGCCACGGAAATGGCACGGGCATTGGCCAGAGCGCAGTAGTCCAGCCCCGGACAGGCGATGATATCCGTGACCAAATCGATATTGGGGGTCGCCAGTTTGGCAGCCGCCAGGGCCGCATGGACCGCCGGCAGGTCGTCAAGCTTCACATGCGGCAGCACCAGGTTCTGGGCATGGGTAACGCGGACATCCCCAAGCGAATAACGCTCGCCCAGATCGGCGATCAGCTCCATCTGTTCGGCGGTGGCATCGCCGGGCGTGGCCCTTGGTGCCTTCAGCGACACTTCGACAATGGAATAGCCCGGCTGTTTGTGGGGCCGCAAATTGTTGCGCGCGAACCGCGCCAGAGCCGGATTGTTCGCTCGCTCAGCCTCAAACGTCGGCGAGATGGCAGGGAGGCTCTCGAAATTGAGCGGGGCGAAAGCGACCCGGATTCGCGCCAGCTCACTCGGCGGCAGGTCGATCGCACCCTGCTCGATCAGGGCCCATTCCGCGTCTACCTGGCGGCGGAATTCATCGATCCCCAGGGATGCCACCAGGATCTTGATCCGCGCCTTGTACATGTTGTCGCGCCGACCGTGGCGGTTATAGACTCGCAGGATGGCTTCCACGTAGCTCAGCAGATGGTCGGCGGGCAGGTGTTCGCGGATTGTCGAGGCAATATGGGGCGTGCGGCCCATGCCGCCGCCGACCATGACTTCAAAACCCAGCACCCCATCGCGATTGCGACGCAGCACAAGCCCGATGTCATGCGCCTTGGAGGCTGTGCGATCCTTCGGGCTGGCCGTGACGGCGAACTTGAACTTGCGCGGCAGGAACGAGAATTCGGGGTGGAAGGTCGACCACTGGCGCAACACCTCCGACCAAACCCGCGGATCGTCGACCTCATCGGCTGTGGCCCCCGCATAGGGGTCGGCAGTGATATTGCGGATGCAGTTACCACTGGTCTGAATGGCGTGCAGGCCCACGGTCGCCAGTTCATCCAAGATATCGGGCGTATCTTTCAGCTTGATCCAGTGAAACTGGATGTTGGTGCGGGTGGTAAAGTGGCCATAGCCCTTGTCGTATTTGCGCGACACCGCTGCCAGGGCACGCAGCTGGACCGGGCTCAACGAGCCATAAGGCACCGAGACCCGCAGCATATAGGCGTGCAGTTGCAGGTAGAGACCGTTCATCAGCCGCAGTGGCTTGAACTGGTCTTCGGTGATCTCGCCCGACAGGCGGCGTGCAACCTGGCCACGGAATTCGCTAGCGCGGTCCGCCAGCATATCGCGGTCGATCTCGTCATAAAGATACATGCCCGCGTGCCCTTTAGTTCTTACGCAACAGA
>CANKEA010000052.1 GCA_947480815.1 Caulobacterales bacterium
GCCAGCCAGTGGTGGTGAACGTGGTCCGCAAGGACGCCGTCGACAGCACCCTTGCGGTCGAGGGTTCAGCGCGGCTCTATTTCTATGATGGCGGCCAGACGGCGGGCACAACACGGCTTGAGGGCTCGCGCCGCACCGCCAGGACCACGCTCGAATTGGCGCTCAGCACCAGCGCCCAGCCCGGCCAGATGGAACACGGCGACGGCATTGTCACCCGCTACACCGGCAATGGTGCCTTAGTGCAGGCCGGCAATATCTCTGCGCGGGCCTATACGCGGGTCTATGCCGGTTCTGGGGCAGGCGAGTACCGGGGCTCTCGGGACACCTACCGAGTGAGCGCAGGCTATAAGCACGACGAAAGCGGGCGGGGCGAGACGTCGGACCTGCGCGATGCGGCCGGCTTGGCTTTCGTCGATAAGGCCAACAACCGCACTAACACCAACACGGCCGAGATCGGAGCCGACTACCAGAGCCGGATTTCCAACGCCCTGACGGCCCGTGTGGTGGGCCTTTTCACCCACGTCGACGACTTCCTTATGTTCGATACCCGCGCCGCGCGCTCGCCACGGCAGATATCCATCAAGGAGACTGCCGGGGCAGAGGCCATCGCCCGCGGTTCACTGACCTGGCTACATCGGTCCGGATTGACCGCCGAGGCTGGCGGCGAGACAGCGTTCAACTATCTCGACAGCGCAAGCAGCCTGACCAACGGTGGCGCCGCCGTTGTGCTGCCCTCAGCCAATGTCCGCATCGAAGAGCGCCGCAGCGAGGGTTTCGTCAGCACCGACTTCAAGCCCAATGCGCGCACGTCGTTGGAGGCCGGCCTGCGGGTGGAGACTTCGACCATTACCCAAAGCGGCGACGTCGCACAAAGCAGGGCCTTCACCTTCGCCAAGCCTCGGCTGGTTATGACCTTCGCGCCAAGACCATCGACACAGATCCGGCTGCACTACGAACGCGTGGTTGGCCAACTGAAGTTCGAGGATTTCGCAGCGGCCGCAGACCTGACGTCCGGCGCGGTCAACGCCGGCAATGCCAACCTTGAGCCCGAACGCGCCTGGCTCAGCGAAGTGGTGCTGGAGCAGCGTTTCTGGGGACGGGGCGCGCTGGTTCTGACCGTCACCCACCGCGATATCCAGCAGGTGGTCGATGTTATTCCGGTGCGTGGCCCGAGCGGGGTGTTCTCCGCGCCCGGAAATATAGGCGGCGGCAAGCGCAATGACGTCAAGGCCAGCCTCACCCTGCCCACCGACCGTCTTGGGATCAAGGGCGGCCAGCTGCGTGCGAACCTGACCCATAGAGACAGCCACGTGGTCGATCCGGTCACCGGTGTAACACGGCCGATATCGCTAGTGCGCGTCCTGGAGGGCGACCTGAACTACACCCAGGACATTCCGCGCTGGAACTCGACCTTCACCCTGGAATCCAGCGCCTTCGGTATCAAGGATCGCAGCTACCGCCTCGGCGAAATATCGACCCTCACCGACATGCCGGTGGTCAAGGCGACCTGGGCCTATCACCCGCGCCCTGACCTGCTTGTGGCTCTTTCGGTCGAGAACCTGGCACAGAAGGAACGGCAGCGCCGCCGCGCCATCTATGCCGGCGGCACGCGCGCGTCTGGCGTGATTGCCACCTACGACTACCGTTCAACGCAGATCCTGCCCTGGATTGCCCTGCGCCTGCGCAAGACCTTCTAAGGCGACGATTTGGGCGGCCGGGAAAGGCCAAGACCCAGCCAATCACCTTGGCAAAGAGCTGGTCATCGACAAAATCCCTACCCTTTCGATCCGGCTGCAAAGACGGCCGATTGCCCGCACCACCGGCCGCTACCCTCCCGGGTGCAGCCCCGGCGCTTCCTGGCCTGTGCGAGCGACATATTCCGAATAACCGCCGCCGTACTGGTGGTTTCCCTCGGCGGTCAACTCAAGGACGCGGTTCGACAAGGCCGCCAGGAAATGGCGGTCGTGCGAGACAAAGAGCATGGTGCCCTCAAAATCTGCCAGGGCAGCAACCAGCATCTCCTTGGTCGCCATGTCGAGGTGGTTGGTCGGCTCATCCAGGACCAGCAGGTTGGGCGGATCGAACAGCATCTTGGCCATGATCAGGCGTGCTTTCTCGCCGCCGGATAAGACGCGGCAGGGCTTTTCAACATCGTCACCGGAGAAGCCAAAGCACCCCGCCAAGGTGCGCAGCGCGCCTTGGCCCGCCTGGGGGAAAGAACTGTCGAGGGACTCGAAGATGGTTTCTTCGCCGTCCAACAGGTCCATGGAGTGCTGGGCGAAATAGCCCATCTTGACGCTGGCCCCGATCCCGACTGTGCCGCGATCCGGGGTGGTGGCCCCGGCCACGAGCTTCAACAGGGTTGATTTGCCGGCCCCGTTTGCACCCAGCACGCACCAGCGTTCCTTACGGCGCACCAGGAAATCGAAACCGTCATAGATGGTCTGGGTGCCATAGCCCTTATGGACATTGCGCAGGCTGATCACGTCGTCGCCCGATCGCGGCGGGCTTCTGAACTCGAACTGAACCGACTGGCGACGGCGCGGGGCCTCGACGCGCTCGATCTTGTCGAGTTTCTTGACCCGGCTCTGCACCTGAGCGGCATGCGAGGCGCGCGCCTTGAACCGCTCGATGAACTTCACTTCCTTGGCCAGCATGGCTTGCTGGCGCTCATAGTGCGCTTGGCGTTGCTGTTCGCTGAGCGCGCGCTGTTGCTCATAAACATCGAGATCGCCCGCATAGGTGATCAGCGACCCGGCATCGATTTCCACCACCTTGCCGATGATCCGGTTCATGAAGGCGCGGTCGTGGGAGGTCATCAGCAGCGCGCCGTCATAGGCCTTGAGGAAGCTCTCCAGCCAAATCAGACTTTCCAGGTCGAGGTGGTTGCTGGGCTCATCCAGCAGCATACCGTCGGGGCGCATCAGCAGGATGCGCGCCAGGGCCACACGCATTTTCCAGCCGCCCGAGAGTAGGCCGACGTCGCCATCCATGCGCTCCTGGCTGAAGCTCAGGCCGGCCAGCACCTCCCGCGCCCGCGCCTCCAACGCATAGCCGTCGAGTTCCTCGAAGCGCTCTTGCACCTCGCCATAGCGCTCGATCACGGCGTCCAGTTGATCGGCCTGGTCTGGATCGACCATGGCGGCTTCCAGACGGGCCATCTCGGCGGCCAGGGCACTGACAGGGCCAACGCCATCCATCACGGCGGCGACGGCGCTCTGGCCCGACATCTCGCCAACATCCTGGCTGAAATAGCCGATGGTCATGCCGGTATCGATCGCCACCAGACCATCGTCTGGCGGCTCCTGTCCGGTGATCATTCGAAACAGTGTGGTCTTGCCGGCACCGTTTGGCCCGACCAGCCCGACCTTCTCGCCCTTCTGGACCCCCATAGAGGCTTCGATGAACAGGATCTGGTGGCCGTTCTGTTTCGATATGTTGTCGAGTCGGATCATGGGCGGTCTGCTAACGTGGGAGAGCAGAGAACGCCAGTCACGGTGCGTGGGCAGCGCGGGATTGGGTCGCTATCAACCATGTCCTGGTTCGACCAGGGACGACTGTACTACTGGATTCATGAGCAGGCTGCCCTGGCGGGTGAAGTCTCCAAGGTCTGGATGATCCTACAATGCTAAGGCCGCCAGCGCGTTTAGCCGACTGCGTTGTGTTGCGATCCGGCGCTGTGGGGGTTAGACCGACGCGCCAATTCCAGAACACTTTGGAGACCTCCCGACCATGACCGGCGTGCGCATCGAGACCGACACCTTTGGCCCAATCGAGGTCGCCGCCGACCGTTATTGGGGCGCGCAGGCGCAGCGCTCGCTGGGCAATTTCAAGATCGGCTGGGAAAAGCAGCCCCTGCCCGTCGTACGGGCGCTCGGGATCGTCAAGCGCGCCGCGGCGGAGGCCAATATGGGCCTGGGCAAGTTGGACCCTAAGATCGCCGAAACCATCGTCGCTGCCGCAAATGAGGTGATCGAGGGCAAGCTCAACGACCACTTCCCGCTTGTGGTCTGGCAAACGGGCTCCGGCACCCAGTCCAACATGAACGCCAACGAGGTAATCTCCAACCGCGCCATCGAAATGCTGGGTGGAGAGATGGGAACCAAAAAGCCGGTTCACCCCAACGACCACGTCAACATGAGCCAGTCGTCGAACGACACCTATCCCACGGCCATGCACGTAGCCTGCGCTGAGGAGATCGTGCACCGCTTGCTGCCCGCGCTGCATCAGCTGCGCGACGCCCTGGCCGTCAAGTCACAGGCCTGGAAAGACATCATCAAGATCGGCCGCACCCATACCCAGGACGCCACGCCCCTGACGCTGGGCCAAGAATTCGGCGGCTATACCCAGCAGGTCCAGAACGGCATCAGCCGCATCGAAAGCAGCCTGCCCGCCCTGATGCAACTGGCCCAAGGCGGCACGGCGGTCGGCACCGGGCTCAATGCGCCGGTCGGCTTTGCTGAGGCCGTGGCCGAGCGGATCGCCCAGATCACGGGCCTGGCCTTCACTACAGCCCCCAACAAGTTCGAGGCCCTAGCCGCGCACGACGCTATGGTGTTCAGCCACGGCGCGATCAACACAGTGGCCGCCAGCCTGTTCAAGATCGCCAACGACATCCGCTTCCTGGGCAGCGGGCCCCGCGCGGGCCTGGGCGAACTGGCCCTGCCGGAAAACGAGCCAGGCAGTTCGATCATGCCGGGCAAGGTCAATCCTACACAGTGCGAAGCCATGACCCAGGTCTGCGTGCAGATCTTCGGCAACCATGCGGCCCTCACCTTCGCCGGAGCCAGCGGCCATTTCGAGCTGAACGTCTTCAACCCGGTGATGGCCTACAACTTCCTCCAATCGGTCCGGCTGATGGCCGACGCGGCCGTCTCCTTCACCGACAACTGCGTGGTCGGGATCGAGCCGCGCCTCGACAATATCAAGCACGGCGTCGAAAACAGCCTGATGCTGGTCACCGCCCTAAACGGCAAGCTGGGCTATGACATCTGCGCCAAGATCGCCAAGACCGCGCACAAGAACGGCACCACACTGCGCCAGGAAGCGGTTGGCGGCGGCTACCTGACCGACGCAGAATTCGACGAATACGTGCGGCCGGAGAACATGGTCCATCCGGGCTAATGCAGGCCAGCACCGACTTCGGGACCTACGACTACATCATCGTCGGCGCCGGCTCGGCGGGATGCTTGCTGGCCAACCGGCTCACGGCCAACCCGGAAACGCGGGTGCTGCTGCTGGAGGCCGGGGGCAAGGACGACTGGATGTGGATCCACATCCCGGCCGGCTACATCTACACCATCGCCAGCCCGCGCACGGACTGGCGGTTCAAGACGGCGCCACAAGCCAGCCTGGGCGGGCGCGAGATCGGCTTTCCTCGCGGCAAGGTGATCGGCGGCTCCTCGTCAATCAATGCCATGATCTACATGCGCGGTCAGGCGGCGGACTATGACGGCTGGAGCCAGATGGGCCTTTCGGGGTGGGGCTGGGACGACGTCTTGCCGTTTTTCAAGCGTCACGAAGACCACATCGACACAGCCAATGCGTTTCACGCTCAGGGCGGCGAGCTGCGGGTTGAACATCCACGCGTGAAATGGACCTTGTTGGAGGCGATCCGAGACGCTGCCGAGGCTGCGGGCATCGAGAAAATTGCCGACTTCAACACCGGCGACAACGCCGGCAGCAGTTATTTCCAGGTCACCCAGCGGGCCGGGCGCCGCTGGAGCGCTGCGCGGGCCTTCCTCGATCCCGCGATCCAGCGCCCGAACCTGAGGCTCGAAACCGGCGTGATGGTCGAGCGGGTGCTGTTCGACGGCAAGCGCGCCTGCGGCGTTCGCTTCCATCGCGCCGGCCAGGTGTTCGACGCCAAGGCCAATGGGGAGGTGGTCCTGTCTGCGGGCGCGGTAGCCTCGCCTAAGATCCTCGAACTGTCCGGCATTGGCGATGGGGCGCGCCTGGCGGACTTGGGCGTCGCTGCCGTGCATCATTCGCCCGGTGTGGGCGAGAACCTGCAGGACCATCCGCAACTTCGCCCCGCATTCCGGGTTCAGGGCGTGCCCACGCTCAATACCGACTACCGCAACCTGTTCCGACGCGCGCGTATGGGCATAGACTACGCCCTATTCCGCACCGGTCCCCTGACCATGGCCCCCTCGCAGCTAGGGGCATTTGCCAAGTCTTCCCCGCGTTACGCGACGCCAAACCTCCAGTTTCACTTCCAGCCCCTGTCGCTGGAGGCCTGGGGCGCGGGGCTGGACCCGTTCCCCGCCTTTACCGCCAGTGTCTGTAACCTGCGCCCAACCAGTCGCGGCTTTATCCATGCCGCAAGCCCTGACCCGCATGCCGATCCGGTGATCTCGCCCAACTACCTGGCCACCGAGGAAGATCGGCAGGTCGCCTCAGACTCGCTGCGTCTGGCACGTCACATCGTCGCCCAAAAGCCATTGGCCCGCTATAGGCCCCAGGAATTCAGGCCCGGCCCGCAGCTGACCACCGAAGCTGAAATGCGCGAGGCGGCGGCCCAGATGGCTTCGACCATCTTTCATCCCGCCGGCAGTGCTGCCATGGGGCCGGACCACGATCCGATGGCCGTCTTGGACGAACGGATGCGCGTTCGTGGCGTCACTGGCCTGCGCGTGATCGACACCTCGGCCATGCCGCGCGTGGTGTCGGGCAACACCAATGCCCCAACGATCATGATGGCGGAAAAGGGCGCGGCCATGGTGCTTTCAGACGCCCGCACCCGCTGAACGGATAAATTACCCGGATAAAATTGGACGCCCGCTTTTTATCCGGGTAAATAGGTGCCTGCCCATCGGAGCGCCGCCATGATCTTCGACCTCGACACACCTGTCACCGTCTTCCTAGGCGACCGCTGTATCGCCTCCGGCTCGCTGCGTGACGCCGTGACGGCCATAAAATCTCAATCCGAGCCTGGCGAAAGATGTCTGGTATTCGACGACATCACCGCCAAGGTGATCGACCTGGACCTGCGCGGTTCGGTGGGCGAGGTGGTGGCCCGCTTTACCCCGCCCAAGACGCCCGGGCGGCCTAAGCTTGGGGTTGTGCCGCGAGAGGTGACCCTGTTGCCGCGCCACTGGGCCTGGCTGGCCGAACAGCCCGGCGGGGCCTCTGTCGCCCTGCGCCGTCTGGTCGAGACCGCGCGCAAAGCCGACGACAAGGCCGACGTCCGCGCAGCCCAGGCAGCTGCATACCGCTTCATGGGGGCCATGGCGGGCGATCGCCCCGGATTCGAAGAGGCTTGCCGCGCCCTATTCGCGGGCGACGCCGCCAAGTTCCTGTATCAGATAGAAAACTGGCCCGCCGACGTCCGTGACTACGCCACCCGCTTAGCGACGCCGGCGTTTACCTAAGTCCGTCGCGTCACCGAGAAATCGGCCAGGGATTCCAGCGCCTTGCGCCAGTTGTTGGCTGGGAAGATCGACAGCGCCTGTTTGGCCGTCGCGGCATAGGCGGCGGCAAGATCCAAGGTTGCATCGATCGCGCCGGTGCTGACGATCAGGTCACGGGCGCGCAGGAAGTCCGCGTCCGTCTGATCGAGATTGCCAACCGTTCGCTGCCAGAACGCCGC
>CANKEA010000053.1 GCA_947480815.1 Caulobacterales bacterium
AAACAGGAGGGGAATCCTTACATGTCGTCGATCGACAGCCTGCATACCCGCCGCGAACTCGCCGTGGGTCGTAAAAAATACGTGTACTACAGCTTGCGCGCTGCGGAAGCTGCTGGACTGGCAGGCATATCGCGCCTTCCGGTGTCTTTGAAAGTCCTGCTGGAGAACCTGCTCCGCAACGAAGACGGCCAGGACACCTCGGAAGCCGACCTCAAAGCCATGGCGGCCTGGGTCGAGAACAAGGGCGAGATCCAGCACGAGATCAGCTTCCGCCCGGCGCGGGTGCTGATGCAGGACTTCACCGGCGTTCCGGCCGTGGTTGATCTGGCCGCCATGCGCGATGCCATGGCCAAGCTGGGTGCCGATCCGGAAAAGATCAATCCGCTGGTTCCGGTCGATCTGGTCATCGACCACTCGGTGATGGTCGACAACTTCGGCACTGCCACCTCGTTCAAGGAAAACACCGTCCGCGAATATGAGCGCAATGTCGAGCGCTACAACTTCCTGCGTTGGGGCTCCTCGGCCTTTAACAATTTCCGCGTGGTGCCCCCGGGCACCGGCATCTGCCACCAGGTGAACCTGGAATACCTGGCTCAAACCGTCTGGACCGCCACCGTCGATGGCCAAGAGGTGGCTTATCCCGATACCGTGGTCGGCACTGACAGCCACACCACCATGATCAACGGCCTCGCCGTGTTGGGTTGGGGCGTGGGCGGCATCGAGGCGGAAGCCGCCATGCTGGGCCAAGCCATCCCGATGCTGATCCCGGAAGTGATCGGCTTCAAACTGACCGGTGCCATGGCCGAGGGCGTGACGGCGACCGATCTCGTGCTGACTGTTACCCAGATGCTGCGCAAGAAGGGCGTGGTCGGCAAGTTTGTGGAATTCTACGGCGACGGCCTGCTGGCCCTGACCCTGGAAGATCAGGCCACCATTGCCAACATGGCGCCGGAATATGGTGCCACCTGCGGCTTCTTCCCGATCACCCAGACCACGATAGACTTCCTGAAGCAGACCAACCGCGAACCGGCCCGCATTTCCCTCGTCGAGGCCTATGCCAAGGAACAGGGCATGTGGATGGAAGCTGGTCAGGACGATCCGGTGTTCTCCTCCAGCTTGGCACTGGACATCAGCACGGTTGAGCCCTCCATGGCGGGCCCCAAGCGTCCGCAGGACCGGGTTCTGCTCAGCGAAGTGGCGGCCAAGTTCGGTGAATCCTTGGCTGGCGAGTTCGGCAAGCCCGACGCGACTGAGCGCGTCGCCGTGCAGGGCGAGAAGTTCACCGTGGGCCACGGCGACGTGACCATCGCGGCCATCACCTCCTGCACCAACACCTCCAATCCCGGCGTGCTGATCGCTGCTGGCCTGGTGGCCAAGAAGGCCGTCGAAGCCGGTCTGAAGGTCAAGCCGTGGGTTAAAACCTCCCTGGCACCTGGCTCGCAGGTGGTCACCGACTATCTGAAAACCGCCAAGCTGGATAAGCCGCTCGACGCCCTAGGCTTCAACCTGGTCGGATACGGCTGCACCACCTGCATCGGTAACTCTGGTCCGCTGCCAGAAGCGATTTCCAAGTCGATTCAGGACGGCGACCTCGTGGCCGCTGCCGTGCTGTCGGGCAATCGTAACTTCGAAGGCCGGGTGAACCCTGACGTTCGCGCCAACTACTTGGCCAGTCCGCCGCTCGTGGTGGCCTACGCCCTCGCCGGTACGATGCAGATCGACCTCGTGACCCAGCCATTGGGCCAGGGCAAGGGCGGCAAGGACGTCTATCTGAAGGACATCTGGCCAACCAATTCCGAGATCGCCGATATCCAGCGCACGGCTGTCACCCCGAAAATGTTCGCCGCCCGCTACGGCGACGTGTTCAAGGGCGACAAGCATTGGCAGGCGATTAAGGTCACCGGCGGCCAGACCTATGCCTGGGACCCGACCTCGACCTACGTGGCCAACCCGCCTTACTTTACCGACCTGTCCATGACGCCGGCCCCGGTTCAGGATATCGTCGAGGCGCGCATCCTGGGCGTGTTTGGCGACTCCATCACCACCGACCACATCAGCCCGGCCGGTTCGATCAAGAAGTCTGGCCCTGCTGGCCAATACCTATCGGATCGTCAGGTCAGCCCTTTGGACTTCAACTCCTACGGGGCCCGCCGCGGCAACCACGAAGTGATGATGCGGGGCACCTTCGCCAACATCCGCATCCGCAACAAGATCACGCCGGAAATCGAAGGCGGTGTGACCAAGCACTTCCCGTCTGGCGAGATCATGACGATCTACGAAGCCGCCATGAAGTACATGGAAGAAGGCCGTCCGGCGGTGATCTTCGCCGGCAAGGAATACGGCACCGGCTCGTCGCGCGACTGGGCGGCCAAGGGCACCAAGCTCCTGGGGGTCCGTGCGGTGATTGCCGAGAGTTTCGAGCGGATCCACCGGTCCAACCTGGTGGGTATGGGCGTGCTGCCGCTGCAGTTCGTGGCCGATGGCTGGCACAAGCTGGGCCTGAATGGCGATGAAATCGTCTCGATCCGCGGCCTGCAGGACCTCGCGCCTCGCAAGCAGCTGATCGTCGAGCTCTATCGCCCTGGCGATGGCCGTATCGCGCGCTTCCCGGTGCGCTGCCGTATCGATACCCCCACCGAGCTTGAGTATTTCAAGAACGGCGGGGTGTTGAACTACGTGCTACGCAACCTAGCCCGCGACGCGGTCTAGGGCGTCGGGAAAAGGTGACGCCCTCGTGAGGGATCAAACCGGACGAAACTCGCTTTATTGCTGCGCAATGCGCAGCGTGGCGACGATCCTATCCGGCTTGGCCCTTCTGGGGGCTGGAGCGCTCTATAACCCCGCCTGGGCGGCTAGGGCCCCCGTGGTTGTCGAGCTGTTCACGGCCCAGGGCTGTTCCTCGTGTGGCCCCGCCAATGCGGCGGTTGCGGCACTGGCCGCGCGCGACGATGTGCTGCCCCTGATCTTCTCGGTCGATTACTGGGACTATCTGGGCTGGAAAGACACCTTTGCGGAGGCCAAGTTTACCGACCGCCAGCGCGCCTATGAGAAACATTTTGGCATCCGCGAGGTCTTTACCCCGCAGGTGGTTCTGAACGGCAAGGTCCAGGGTTCGGGTGCCAAGGCCGGTGCGTTAGACGCCTTGCTTGCGGCCCAGGCCAAGGCTCGGATCAATTCTCCCGATATGCAGGCCCTGAGCCCGACGCGGATTGCCGTTGGCTCGGGCCGCGTTCCGGCCGGCGGCGCAGAGGTCTGGCTGGTGCGGTTCGATACCAAGGCCCAGCGACTGTCGGTGCGTCGCGGCGATAATCGCGGCCAGACACTCGACTATCGCAACGTCGTGCGCGAACTGGTGCGGCTGGGCCCCTGGGCTGGCAAGCCGCGCGCCTATCGCCTGCCGCCGGCCAAGGAAGACGGGCTTTCAACAGCGATCCTGGTGCAGGGCGTAAGGGGCGGGCCCCTGGTTGGGGCCATGGCCATACCAGCCGAAAAGTCCGAGGACAGTGCCCCGCGCTAGGGGCGAATTTGGCAACCCAGTGCTGCGGGCAAGAAAAAGCCCGCGCGGCCTGAGGGGGCATTGGGCGGTGCGGGCTTCAACGTTTAAGCGCCAGTCAGTTGATCGCCTGGAAATCCAGGGGGGGCTGGGGGGGGCTGTTCAGGATCCGGAACCTCAAGACGCCCAACTGACTGACCCCCGTCTTGTCAGAGCGCAAGCAGGCGGTAGCGGGACCAAAATAAGGTCATTTCGCGGCAGGTGTGACGGTCGGCGCACATTTCCGGTCCGTGTTGCCGCGTTGCGACGATGCAGCCCTCGATGGGTCGTGTACCCAACGTTGTATTGTCCCACCGGGTCGAAAATTCAGCCATCCGTTCACTCGGCGCGCTCTAAGCCCTGGCGAATTGCATCATCTTGGGTTTAGGCTGACCAAAATGTCAGTTGACGCCCGCCCGCTCGCCGGTGCCGTGTTCTTCGACCGGCGCGAACTCAATCTCTTGCTGCGCCTTTATGGCCAGATGGTCGCCGCTAACGAATGGCGCGACTACGCTATCGACGGCCTCAGGGATCTGGCCGTGTTCAGCGTGTTCCGCCGCAGCCAGGATCAGCCGCTCTATCGTATTGAAAAACGTCCAGCGCTGGCCTCGCGCCAGGGCGCCTGGTCGGTCATTGGCCAGGGTGGTCAGATCCTGCGACGCGGTCATAGCCTGGAGGCGGTGCTCAAGCTGTTCGACCGCCATCGCTTCCGCGTGGTGGACTAGCCAACAAAAAGCCCCGGAGATCGCTCGCCGGGGCTTCGCTATTTTAGCCTGTCCCTCGGCTCTAGCGGCGGTTGCCCATGAACCGGAGCAGGAATTGGAACAGGTTGATAAAGTTGATGTAGAGGCTCAGCGCGCCGTAGTTGGTGGCCACGCCCATCGCCGCCTGGTCACCGCCCAGGCTGTAGTAGGTGCCCTTCAGGCGCTGAGTATCATAGGCGATCAGACCCGCGAAGATCAGCACGCCCAGGGCGTTCACGGCGAAGTAGAGCGCCGGCGAATGCAGGAAAATATTGACCACCGAGGCGAGGATCAGCCCGAACAGACCCATGATCATGAAGCTGCCCATACCGGTCAGGTCCTTCTTGGTGGTGTAGCCCACCAGAGAAAGAGCCCCGAAACTGGCCGCAGTGATCAAGAAGGTCTGGGCGATCGAGGCACCCGTGTACATCAGCACAACGACGCCGAGGCTGGCACCGATCAGGGAGACGATCCCCCAGTACAACATGCCCGAGCTACGCGGGCTGGGGTTACGCACCGCGAACCCGGAAATCAGCATCATCACCAGCGGCGCGAAGGCCACGATGGTGCCAAGGCCGGTGTAGCCGATGCCTCGTGCGGTCTGTACGAACATGAGGTCCCGCACCGGCGGATAAGCGCCGGTTATAAAGGCGAGGGCCGCCGACAGCACCAGGCCGAGGGCTACCTTGTTATAGACCCCCAGCATAAAGCTGCGCAGTCCGGCATCCACCGACATGTCGGCGCGGTCTGCTGTGACCGATCGCACGAAGTTGCCGTTGAAATCGCTCATCGAAAACCTGTCCTTCAAAACGCCCGGGTTGAGCGCAGGTCTAAATATCGTGTCGGATTGAGGCGGGCGCAAGGCCTTCCGACAAAGCGAGGCCTGGACGCCCTATTCTCCTCTCAGGACCGGTGCCGGGCGGCGCGATAGGGCCATGGCCGCGGCGACCAGTCCGCCGCCGCCGGTTAGGACTGCCGTCCCGCCCACCAGGGCGAAAACGCCCGAGGCGTCGAAGGCGAACCTGGCTTCGAACACCTGTGTCACCACTGGCCATGCGGCCGCGAAACCCAGGGCCGCGCCAGCGAATCCGGCCACGGCGCCAACGCTGCCGTATTCCACACCGTAGGCGATTAGAATTTGCCAACGCGATCCACCCAGAACCTTGAGCATTGCCGCCTCTCGCGCCCGCGCCGGTGCCCCGGCGGCTATGGCACCGGCCAGGACCAGCAGTCCGGCCAGGGCGGCCATGGCCGATGCACCCCGAATGGCCAGGGACAGTTTCTCGAACAGCGTTGCTGCTGCTTCCAGCTGTTCGCGTACGCTGATCACATTAACGCCAGGGAAGCTGGCCCCCAAGGCCAGGGTCGCGCGGGACTCCTCGGCTTGCGAGGCCTTGGCGATGGCGATCTGACGCACCGGCGCACCGTCTAAGGTGTGGGGGTCGAGGATGACCGCGAAGGTCGGGCCAAAGCCGCCGTAGTCCACCTTGCGCAAGGAGGCGACCGTGGCCTTAATCTCGGTTCCCAGCACCTGCAGCACGATAGGATCGCCAAGTTTAACGTCGGCGCCTTTGGCAACCTCCTCGTCCAGCGAGATCAACGGCGGCCCGGCATAGTCTGAGGGCCACCATTTGCCCGAAGCGATCCGCGCATTCGCCGGCTGTGCGCCTATGGCCGACATGGCAACATCGTTGTCATACAGCCGCCGCCCCGCGCCGCGCAGCTTGCCGCGGTCTAGCGCCCCGCCGCGCACGGTGATGATCCGCCCGGTTATGTATGGAAAGCGCAGGTAGTCGCGGCGGGTTAGGGCCCGTCCGAAAGCCTGAGACACTGTCTGGTCAAACGAAGCCGCCTGCTCGCCCGGCACGTCCATGAACACGATGGAAGGAGCGCTTTGCGGCGCGGCCTGCGTCACCTGCGCCAGCAGGCTGGACTGGATCAGCACCACGGCGGTCAGCAGGGCAATCCCCAGGCCGATGGCTGGTGTTGCGGTGCGCGCAGCCGAATGCGGACCGGCCAGGTTGGCCAGGCCAATCCGTGCTGTGCCGCGAGTCAGGGCGCGCAGTCGGCCCGCCCCCTTGGCAGCCCCTAAACCCAGAAGCCAAAGGATCAGAAAGCTTGCCGCCACGCCGCCAATCATCACAGCGGCCGACAACGGCGTCGGTGCAGTGATCACCGCCAGGCCGGCGAGACCGCAGGCGGCAAGGCCAGCGGCCACGGACTCGGGGCTGAAGGGCAGGCGCGCCGTGAGGTCGCGACGAAACAGCCTGGCTGGTGGCGTGGCGCGGGCGCGGGCCAGCGGGCCAAGCGAAAAGGCGGCGGCCGCAAGCACGCCGAAGGCCCCGGCCTTTATAAGGGGCAGCGGATAGATCGCGAAAAGGGCCGGCACCGGCAGGTCCTTCTTGGCGATTTCCCCCAGGGCCAGGGGTGCAAGCGCTCCGATCAGTAGTCCGATCAGCACACCCAGCAAGGCCAGCAGGGCTATTTGGATCAGGTACATGTCGCGGATCAGTGCCCCTTCAGCCCCCAGGGTCTTGAGGACGGCAATTGAGGGCTTGCGGGCCTCTAAAAAGGCGCTGACGGCCCCCGATACGCCCAGACCGCCGGCAACTAACGAGGCTAGGCCGATAAAGCCGAGGAAATATTCTAGCTGGTCGATCAGCCGCTTGAATCCGGCGGCGGCGTCGCTGCGCTCTGTCAGGCGCAGGCGCCCATCCGGCAGCAACCGCTTTAGCGCCGCGATCTGGCGCTTGGGGTCTTCGCCTTTGGGCAGAGCGATCCTGGCCGAGGCGTTGAAGATATAACCGGGGGCGAGGAATCCGCCGCGCTCTAGAGTTGATAGACGCACCAGCACGCGCGGCCCCAGGGCAAAACCGCGCGAGACACGGTCAGGCTCTGTCACCAGCACTCCAGTGACCTCTATGGGGAGGTTGCCCACCAGGAAGCGGTCGCCGATCTTGAGGTGCAGTCGATCCAACAGGGCCTGTTCGACCAAGGCCCCTACAGCATCGCCCCGGGCCGTTAAACCTGCGGCCAGGCTGGGCGTGCCGGTGACGTCGACGTTCCCGGCCAGCGGATAAAGATCGTCCACGCCGCGCAGCTCCACCAAGCGGCGATCACCGGCAGGGGTTTGGGCCATGGCGCGGACCACGACTGAATAGGACACCTGCCCCTTGGCAGCGAAGGCGGCTTGTTCCTGCGATGTGAAGCGGCGTTGACCCGTGTTGATCCGGATATCGCCGC